>NZ_JBEHFO010000005.1:0-181574 GCF_040225595.1 Corynebacterium sp. KPL2734
AAAACCGGCTACCGGGCGGCTACCGCCACCCCGGTACCTGGTACCGCCTTACCGGTCCCTAAAACAAGCCCGCGTCACTGTTTCAAGGATTCGCTGATGAATCGCCCCTACATGGTCGATTCCGCTGACAGGTGAAAACGCCGAATCCAACGGTGATTGGGCATTCTCAACCGCCCCCATAAGTTCCGTTCCTAGAAACTCTGTTTCCATGGCTGTGTTTAGTAGACTTTCACTACTGATTTTCATAATTCCCCCGATTTTTATCCTAAAGATTCGCTAGTACTCCGCTAGCAATTGAACACTTTTCTTCGTAACTTTCGTCAGGACTGAATCCTGAGTAATTGACTCGTATAACCCCTCGAACGGTTTCTTGGATTACAGTGCAAAACATATCTCCAAAAAGTTCATTTTCTTCAACGTCCCCAAACTTTGAAGACTTTCCTTTTGGATTTTCTTCCCGATTCAATGAATCATCAAGCGGGCTGGAACTAATCATTCCAGATAATCCAACCACTCCTCCCCGATTTTGGTCACCTTGGAACTCAAAGGTACATATGACGGAACCGGAGATTCTCCGAGTATCCCCAATAGGAGACCCGATTCCCGCAGCTTTTAGTCTGTCCGTTGGAATCTCCGTACATGGGTCGAATAGCTCGAAATCTGGATCAGCTGGATCAAATTCTCCCGGCGACGGTAGTACCCCGGAATCCCCATCTGCCGTGGCGCCGGTCTCCCCCCCGAAGACCGGCGCCAGCACTCGTGTCCTCGTCTTTGGAGTGCTCCGAATCCCCCACGTTGTCTTCCACGTCATCCCCCTGGTTTCCGTTGGCATCACCCGCGCCATCGACCGAACTAGTGCCATCAGCTTCTGCCGTCATCGCGGCATCTTCTGATGCGCTCCTCGAGCCGACTTCCGCAACGCAGCCACTCAGCGCGACCGAGCTGACTACCAGCGCTGCTACGGTTGCCTGACGTTTCACAACAATCCTTCGGTTACTCCTTCTAGACGAGCTGGAACGAGGAGAAAATAGAGGAGAGAACTCTCTACCTTCCGGTTTCCCGTTCCCGCCACATAGCATGCATGAATCGCGTAAAAATTTCTTGCCGAGCCCGCAATTTAATCACTATTTAACTATTTCATTTATCTCACACACCACATTTATAACTTTCCAAATGGTGAAATTTGCTGCTCATTAGCTGTCTTAAGCCTGAATGTCCTCTCCTACCCGCTTAAAGGCTAAAGAACGACTTAATACCCCCTGAATTACCCCAATAATTACAGGCCTGTAAGCCAAACGCGGACACAAAAATGGCCCGCACCGTAGTGCGGGCCGGAAGCATGAAAAAGACTTAGTTGCGCTGAACGTAGCTCAACAGGCGAAGAATTTCGGTGTAGAGCCAGACCAAGGTCACGGCCAAACCGAGGGCAACGCCCCATGCCTGCTTGGCAGGAGCACCAGCACGGATAAGGCGATCTGCTTGGTCAAAGTCGGTCAGGAAGGACAGCGCAGCCAAGACAATGCAGACCAGGGAGAAGATGATGGCGAGGGGGCCACCATCGCGCAGTGGGTTGAAATCGAAGAACAGGGCACCCAAAAAGTTTGCAAGAGCCATGACCGCGACACCTGCAATGAGGCCGACCAAAATCTTGGTGAACTTTGGAGTGACCTTTACTGCACCAGTCTTGTAGACAATGAGCATACCGATGAATACGCCGATGGTACCGACGATTGCTTGGCCAATCAGCGCCATGCCATTAGAACCACCGATGGTGCTATTAGCGAATACGAAGGAGAAGCCACCAACGAAGAAGCCCTCGAATACCGCATAGATTAGGGTTGCGGCCGGTGAACCCCACTTCCGACCAAAGGAAGCCACAAGTACGGTAATGAATCCGCCGATGCCGCCGACCAGCATAAGCATCATGGCGGTGCCAGGGTTCATGGTGCCCAAGTAGAAGTTGATAGCAGCGGCCACGATAATGATGCCGAGGGTAATTCCCGTCTTGGTGACGACGTCATCCACGGTCATGGGGCGAGGGGCTTCGCCCGCGTAGCTGGGGTTCTGCTGCTGGCTACTTTCAGTCAGCGAGGTCATAACCGGATTGCTTGAACGCACGGTTGTCCTTTCTCAGTGATGTACAAATCATCTTTCTCATGTAGATCAACGTCATCACGCCCCACAAAGTTCCTCATTTGGAATAATTTGTTCAAGATTCTCGGAAATTTATTGCTGGACCGGTCCCTCCGCTGACGTATCCCGAGTTTTGTTGCTAGAAACTTGCTCTCACGCCTTATGAGCCGCGGGAAAGAGCCTCGATATAAGAAGGCCAACAGATTGCAAAGGAACATCTGACTATGAGACGACTAACTATGGCGAACGACCCCCGCCAGGACGTTACCGACCTTGATTCCTGCTGCCCTTTTATCGAGTCTTCGGCGCCCATCACCTGCAGTCAGGTACACCGAGGATTCACTATCCGTAGCTTCGATATAAGCTTAAAAAGGTACCTACTTCATGAGCTAATCCTCAAGTACCTAGACAGTCATACTTCGGTCGAGATTAAAGGAACATCTTGCGATTTACACTCATATCCACCAGCACAGCAATCATCATGACGCTGGCGGGAGCTAGCGCGTTTTTCATCCCAGCATTCATTGCAGTCGGAATTGCTATCGACAGCAACAACCGGAAAAACCGTGCAGCCTAGAGTCCTTGACGCAGATACAGGCAAAGAGCTGCGGACCGGCGGGGACTGCACTGATCGTATCGGCGTACGCTACGCGGCGTGGCTCAATTACTGAGCCATACGAAAAGTCTCGAGACACCATAGGAACGATGTCTCGAGACTTCACAGCGTGCCCCCAGTGGGACTCGAACCCACACTGAATCGATTTTAAGTCGACTGCCTCTGCCGATTGGGCTATGGGGGCGGGGCGCAAGGAATAGTGTAGGACACTATTCCTAAAAAGAGTTAATGAGGGGTAGATTCACTAACCAGACCTGCAATGATGCCGTCTAGGATGTCTTTTTCACTGATGAAAAAGCTGCGCGCATCACTAGTGCGCTCGATAAGCTGCATGATTCCCTCAACTGCTACTGCCCCACCGCCGATGACATCGGCGCGGCCTGGGTGAATGACCGGATTGAGGGCGCGTTCTTCCGAGGGAATGCTGACGAGTTGCTTGAGCAGCACCCGCAGGGCATCAAAACGCAGCTCCGAGCCGTGGATCGCATCGGCATCATAGCGCTCTAGGCCCTGTGCCAAGGCGGATAGCGTGGTGAACGTGCCGGCACAGCCCACAATGGTGCGCGCCTTGGACATGGGCACGATCTTTTCCACCTCGCCCATGCGCTCTGCTACGTATTCAGAGGCGATTTCAACCTCTGATTCCGTGGGCGGGTCGGTGCGCATGATGCGTTCTGTCAGGCGCACACAGCCCATGTACGCAGAGTGCGAACCTAAAATCTCTTCATCAGCGGTGCCCACGACAAATTCGGTAGAACCGCCGCCCAAGTCAATGACGCAGAAGGGGCCGCGGTCAGGCTCCATATCGGCTACCGCGCCGTTGAAGGACAGGAGTGCTTCTTCGTCGCCGGAGATAACCTCCGCCTTGGCACCGGATTCAATCTGGCCCAAAAGTTCAGCAGTCATATCGAAAAATTCCTGCTGGTTCTTTGCATCGCGGGTGGCACTGGTTGCCACCATGCGCACGCGGGTGACCTTCTCGAACTTCATCTGGCGCACATAGCCTTCCAAGGCCACGCGGGCGCGCTCTAAGGCATCGGACGCGATTTCACCCGTTGCATCCACGCCTTGGCCCAGGCGAATGATTTCCATGGTGCGGGTGATATCGCGCACCTTGCCGTCTTCATCAATCTCAGAAATGAGCAGACGAATGGAATTGGTACCGCAGTCAATCGCTGCCACGCGAGTCATGTCTTACTCCTATTCCGCGTTGGAAAAATCGAACTCCGCCAGGTCAATGCCCAGCTCTTCCACCGTGGGCCAATCCTGTGGAATCGTCGTACCGCGCAGCTTACCGTGGTCGGCCGCCATGGCCACGGCCTCGGTGCCGAGACGGAAGTGTTGAGGGCCTTCGGCAAGCGCATAGGCAATGAGCACGTGCAGGCACTTCACTCGCTCCGGCATGCCGCCGCCGGAAAAGTCCGTGCCCAGGTCCTCAATCTCATTGCGCTTGGCTAAGAAATGCTCGTGGGCCTGGTGATAGTCCGCGGCGAGCTCCTTGTCCTCGGACAGGCGGGACTCCATCCACTTCATTACGTGAGCGACCTCCAACCGGGAGGCCTCCGCTGTGAGGCGGGGATCGGTGAGGTAATACAGCGTAGGAAATGGGGTGCCATCCGGCAGCTTGGGGGAAGTCTTAATCACGGCCGGTTGGCCGTCCGGCGTGCGGAAAGATACCTCCAGCACGCCGCGTGGGGTGCGGCCCAATTGCTCGGAGACGATGGCTAAATCTGCATCAGTGACGGTCATGCGAACAATTATCGCATATCGCCGCTTTCCTCAGGCGCTGGCTCGATCGGCAGGTGCTGCGACTCGCCCGCTGGGGCTTCTTCTTCCGGCGGCTGCGCCACCGAATCCCACAGCACCTCAAACCACGGGCGCGAATCTTCCTGCGCCTGACTATCGGTAGTGACCTGGTTATCGGGATGAATATTAGGATCGAGGATGCGGTACGCGGTCTCGCCCTGCTCTACCACGCCGAAGCGCCGCCGGGCTTCCTGCTTGATATAGTCCTCGGATTTATATTTATCGATCTCTTCTAATAGGGCGTCTTTTTCATCCTGCTTCGCCGCAATCGATTCATTCAGCCGGGCGATTTCAGAGCGGCCGTGATAGTAATTGCGCAGCGGCACCGCAATGATAACGAGCACCACCAGCACGAAAACAACGATGACGGTCATGCCAACGATGCTCATGCGATCGGGCTTGCG
The DNA here is from genome assembly GCF_040225595.1 of Corynebacterium sp. KPL2734. Taxonomy (NCBI): domain Bacteria; kingdom Bacillati; phylum Actinomycetota; class Actinomycetes; order Mycobacteriales; family Corynebacteriaceae; genus Corynebacterium; species Corynebacterium sp. KPL2734. The sequence goes on from NZ_JBEHFO010000005.1 coordinate 4,960, forward strand.
GTTCTTCTTTTCCTGCGCCCGCTGGGATTTGCGGATATCCGCAGCACGCGAGGCCACCGGAACCCTGGTGCGGCTCCGGCGGCGCTCCGTCTTCTTCTCACGTGCCATAGGATTACTATCCTAGCGCCGCCACACCAGTAACACGGGCGTGGCACGCGCGGAAATTCACCAACTTTCTCAGGCGGTTTCAGCGCTCGGAACATGTGCTGCGCAATAGGCTTTTCGCGGCCACACTGCGCAGAAAATAGTGACACAACGAGGACGTCCCCGCCACACCTTCCCGGGGTGCCGCGGGGACTAAATTCCTAGCGGCGTCCAGCTTCTAGGCTAGATCCCAAGGCCTTAAGCGTTGAAGCGTGGGAAGGCGGAACGGCCGGCGTAGACGGCGGCATCGCCAAGCTCCTGCTCAATGCGCAGCAGCTGGTTGTACTTAGCCACGCGCTCGGAGCGGGCCGGGGCACCGGTCTTGATCTGGCCGCAGTTAAGGGCGACAGCCAAGTCCGCAATGGTGGTGTCCTCGGTCTCGCCGGAGCGGTGGGACATCATGGTGCGGTAGCCGTTGCGGTGCGCGAGCTCTACGGCATCGAAGGTCTCGGTCAAGGTACCAATCTGGTTAACCTTTACCAGCAGCGCGTTGGCTGCCTTCTTGTCGATGCCCTCCTGCAGGCGAGCCGGGTTGGTGACGAAGAAGTCATCGCCGACGATCTGGACCTTATCGCCAATGGCGGCGGTCAGGGTGGTGTAGCCTTCCCAGTCATCTTCCTGCAGCGGGTCCTCGATGGAAACGATAGGGTACTCGTTGATGAGCTCCTCGTAGACCTTGGACATCTCCTCGGCGGTGTGCTCGCCGCCTTCGAAGTGGTACTTACCGTCCTCGTAGAACTCGGAGGAAGCAACGTCAAGGGCCAAGGCAACGTCCTTGCCCGGCTCGAATCCTGCTTTCTTGATGGCCTCAACGATGACGTCGAGCGCAGCGCGGGTAGAATCAACGGAAGGAGCAAAGCCGCCCTCATCGCCCAAACCGGTGGACAGGCCCTTGTCCTTCAGCACGGCCTTCAGGGAGTGGTACACGCCAGCACCAACGCTGAGCGCCTCGGTGAAGGTCTCTGCGCCGATGGGGGCAATCATGAACTCCTGCACGTCCACGCCAGAGTCAGCGTGGGAACCGCCGTTCAGGATGTTCATCATGGGAACGGGAAGAACGTGAGCGTTTGGGCCGCCGATGTAGCGGTAGAGCGGCAGCGCGGCGGACTCGGCCGCGGCCTTAGCGGTAGCGATGGACACACCGAGGATGGCATTGGCGCCGAGGCGAGACTTATTATCCGTGCCGTCCAGCTTGATGAGCGCCTGGTCAATGAGGCGCTGGTCATCGGCTTCGAGGCCAGCGATTTCATCGCCGATTTCCTCGTTGATGTTCTCTACGGCCTTCTGCACACCCTTGCCCAGGTAGCGGTCGCCGCCGTCGCGCAGCTCGTGCGCCTCGTGCACACCGGTCGATGCACCGGAAGGAACGCCGGCAACGCCGTGGGCGCCGTCCTCCAAGAAGACCTCGGCCTCTACGGTCGGGTTACCGCGGGAATCCAGAATCTCGCGTCCAAATGCGTGGATGATACCAGCCATGCTGTAACTCACTCCTTATAGATGATGTTCGTCGCTGAGCCACTTAGTTCAGTTACACGCCCAATTGTTCCAGAAAACCGCCACGCGTGAGGCTAGCGAGCCGGTTGCGGTACCGAGTAGGCATTGGCCGCGTGGGCTACCTTGTCCAGATATTCCCTGGACTGGTTGTAATTTAAGATGGCCTCTTCCCACTGATCCGGGTCACTGAGATCCCTATCACCAAAGCACAAGAGGTTCGCCGCGCCCAGGGCGGCATCGTCGATCTGGTTCGGGTCGGCCTTGCCATCGCCATTGGCATCGCCGCCCACGGACTCCCACGAGGTGGGGATGAACTGCAATGGCCCCACCGCGCGGTCAAATTCCGTATCTCCGTCGATTTCGCCGTTATCGGTATCCGGGGTGTGCGCGGTGTTATTCGTGCCATCCAGGGTAATGCCGACGATCGGCGGCTGCGGGTAGCCGTTGTCATCCAACTTGGAGGACTTAAACCAGTTGCCGTTATAGGTACCGTGCCGGGTTTCTACAAAGCCCAGACCCGCAAGGGTATTCCACCGCAAATTGCAGCCCGGGTGCTGCTGCCGTGCGATAAGTTCCGCGTTGCCATAGGCGCGCAGCGCTTGCGGCGGAATATCGGTCGTTTCTGCCAAATCCGATGCCCAGTGCGTTAGCTTATCGGCCGTGCGTCCCGGCGCGTTGACATCGATATTTGCCACCTCTTTTCCACCCACGGGCGGGGTGGCATTGGGAACCGAAGAATCATCGGCGGAATTTGACACAAATAGCCCCATTACCAGCGCAATGATGATTACTACGGCTAGTCCGCAGCCCCCGATTGTTCGCAGCAGCCTGTTCATGAGTAGCCATCCTACTAAGTGAAATTCACCCCGCCGGATAACTACACGCGCCCGCCAAGCGTAAAAGTCCCTGAGACTTTGACGTCGCTTTTACTCCCGCGATTTCCCCTCCGCCCAGAGGCGGTTTTGTTCTTCTACGCCTACTATGTCCGCCGTTCCGTCAAAGAGATATGGCGCGCGGGAGCGCATCTTGCGCACGAAGCTGTCGGCGACATCGTCTAGCGAGAAAGTGGAAATCTCGGCGTGAAAAAGCACCTGCAGGAAGATATCCCCTAGCTCTTTGAGCAAATCCTCCTCGGGCGCGCGCTGGCGCACGGCCGCCGCAAATTCGCCTGCCTCCTCTTCTAAGTACGGCAGGAGGGATTCATGGGTCTGTTCGCGTTCCCATTCGCCGATGCGGCGGGCCGTTTCCATAGCGCTTCGTGCCTGCATCACGGGATCGTCAAGCGACTCAGCCCTAATGACCTGCTCGCCGGTGGCAATGCGCGCCTGGGTTTCTGGATCGTGTTCATCGGTGGTCACCAAGGTGCCGGTGGCATCATCGCCGCTAAGTAGATCCGAGAAGTTCCACCGCACTGATACCGGCACTTCCCCGGTGAACTGAACGGGTCCGTATAACCTGCCATAGGCGCGCATGGGAATCATGGTGGGCCAGCGTTCATCGAGCAACAGGACTGTCATAGCTACAAAGTCTATCCCGTGTATTTTCTCAAGTTCCCTTTAACGGGGCGGGCGCGGTACTTTAGGCCAATGACCTCCAGCCAAAATAAGTCCCACTCGGTGTCATTGTGGACGCTTGTCGCGCTGATTATCGGATCCACCGTCGGCGCGGGCATCTTTTCGCTACCCCAAAATATTTCCTCCGTGGCGGGCCCAGGTGCCATGCTCATCGGTTGGTTGGTGGCGGGAATCGGCATGCTGTCGGTTGCCTTTGTCTTCCAGATTTTGGCGTATCGCAAGCCCCACTTGGATTCCGGCGTCTATTCCTACGTACGCGCCGGCTTGGGCGATTTCATCGGCTTTACCTCAGGCTGGGGCTACTGGCTGGGCTCGGTGATGGCGCAGGTGGGCTATGCCACCTTATTTTTCAATACGATTGGGCATTACCTGCCGCTTTTCGATGCCGACCACCAATGGCCCTCTGCCATCGCCGTCTCCCTTCTATCGTGGGGCATCTTCGCCGTTTTGGCCCGCGGGGTGCAGCAAGCCGCATTCATGAACCTGGTGACCACGATTGCCAAGATCGTCCCCATCCTGGCCTTCATCGTCTTAGTCGCGTTCATCGGCTTTAGCTGGGATAAATTCACCTTGGATTTCTGGGGCCGAAATTCCAATGCCAGCGTCTTTGAGCAGGTCCAGGGCATCATGCTCTTTACCGTCTGGGTCTTTATCGGCGTAGAAGGCGCCTCCGTCTATTCCAAGCAGGCCACTAAGCGCACCGATGTTGGCCGCGCCACCGTCATTGGTTTCTTCTCCGTGCTTGCACTCTTGGTTTCCGTCTCCACCTTGAGTTTTGGTGTGATGACGAAAGAAGAGCTAGCCGCGCTGCCGGATAATTCCATGGCCTCGGTGCTCACGGAGGTCGTCGGCCCGTGGGGCGGGGCGCTGATTTCCATCGGTCTGTGCCTTTCGGTCCTCGGCGCCTACGTTTCCTGGCAAATGCTGTGTGCTGAGCCCATCGTCATGATGGCCATCGATGGCCTTATCCCCCGCCGCATCGGCACCATCAATGTGGCCGGCGCCCCGTGGGTAGCCCAGCTGATTTCTACAACTGCCATCCAGATCTTCATCGTCGTCTTTTACGTCAATGAAGCTTCTTATGCCGCGATGGTGCAGCTCGCCACCATCATGTACCTCCTGCCCTATATCTTCTCCTCGCTGTACCTATTGCTGCTAGCGATACGGGGCAAAGGCGTGACCCACCCGCACGCCGGAACGCGGTTCGATCTATCCGGGCCGGATATTCCCAGACGCGAAAACCGGCGCCACTTTGGCATCGCGCTAGTGGCCTTTGTGTACTCTCTGTGGCTAATTTATGCCGCCGACCCAGTTTATATTCTCTTTGGCGCCCTTGCCGTAGTGCCAGGGCTTATCCCGTACGTGCTCACCCGCCTATCGCGCCGCGAGAAGCTTTTTAATGGATTTGAGTGGTCAATCGTCATCGTGGTACTGGTGGCCGCCACCATCGCCGCGGTCGGCCTCGCCCAAGGATCGCTGGAGCTCTAGTCCCCCCTACCCCACCAAAAGGGCTGGGTCGGTGCACTCACCTGGCATCGCAAGTGGTCTTGAACACAGACAGTTTAGTACGGTTATAACACCCCACTAATTTCTGTGACTATCACCTTTGGAGCACTTGTGACTCAAACCAATGTTAGCGCCATGCCCTCTGCCACTCCTGCTGGTTCGGACCCCGCGGCAGGAAAGGCCTGGGCGGAGCGGATCAAAGAGTTGGCGGAACAGCGCAATGCGGTGATCCTGGCGCATAATTACCAGATCCCGGAGATCCAAGACGTTGCCCACCACACTGGCGATTCCCTGGCGCTGTCCCGCAAGGCGGCGGAAACTGATGCAGATATCATCGTCTTTTGCGGCGTGCACTTCATGGCGGAATCCGCGAAGATTCTTTCTCCGAATAAGAAGGTCCTCATCCCCGATGAGCGCGCTGGGTGTTCCCTGGCAGATTCCATCACCGCTGATGAGCTGCGCCAGTGGAAGTCCGAGCACCCCGATGCGCTGGTGGTCAGCTACGTCAATACCACCGCAGAGGTCAAGGCGCTGACCGATGTCTGTTGTACGTCCTCCAATGCCGTCGACGTGGTCAACTCGCTACCGGCGGATAAAGAGATCCTCTTTTGCCCAGACCAGTTCTTGGGCGCCTACGTCAAGCGCGAGACCGGCCGGGAAAATATCCGCATCTGGGCCGGTGAGTGCCACGTGCATGCCGGCATTAGCGCCCAGCAGCTGACCCAGCAGACCCAAGATAACCCGGACGCGGACCTGTATATCCACCCGGAGTGCGGCTGCTCCAATTCCGCGTTGTACCTGGCCAACGAAGGTTTAGTGCCGCAAGAGCGCGTGCACATGCTCTCTACCGGGCAGATGATCACCCAGTCCCAGAAGCAGCCGCAGAATAAGGTGCTCGTTGCCACGGAGACCGGCATGCTGCACCAGCTGCGCCAGGCCGCCCCAGACGTCGATTTCCAGGCCGTCAATGACCACGCCGAGTGCAAATACATGAAGATGATCACCCCAGAGGCCCTGGAGCGCTGCCTGATGGAAGAAACCGATGAAGTTACGGTTCCAGAAGACATCGCGAATGCAGCGCGCAAGTCCCTCGAGGCCATGATTTCGATTGGCAACCCCGGCGGGGGCGAGTAAATGGAAGACCTGCGCCTGCCGGATTGCTCCGCGCTCATTTCCACGGCCTTGGATGAGGATTTCGCTTACGGGCCGGATTACACCTCGCTTGCCACGGTGCCGGGTGAGGCCCGTTGCACGGCGGAGTTCACCGCGCGCGAGGCCGGCACCATCGCAGGCTTGGGCCTTATCGAGCAGGTTCTTGACGCTACCGCCCAGCGCTTAAGCCACTGGGGCGTGGATACCGGCTCCACGCTTGCCGATGCCCCGACCCCCACCATCACCCTCCACTCCACCGACGGCGACCGTGTAACCCCAGGCCAGGTCATCGCCACGGTGCAGGCACCTACCCTCCTCGTGCTGGCAGCTGAACGCACCATGCTCAATATGGTCTCGCACGCAAGCGCCATCGCGACGCAGACCCGGCGTTGGGTCGATGCCATCGCAGCAGCAGCCGAAGACACGGGGACGCCGGACAGCGTTAAACAGGCCCAGGTGCGCGATACCCGCAAGACCCTGCCTGGCCTGCGCGCGCTGCAGAAATACGCCGTCCGCGCCGGCGGCGGGGCGAACCACCGGATGGGCTTGGGCGATGCCGCCATGATTAAGGACAATCACGTGCTCGCCGTGGGCGGCAGCGTGGCCACGGCCCTGCGTCGCGTGCGTGAGCACGCCCCGGACATCGCCTGCGAGGTCGAGGTCGATACCTTGGATCAGCTCGACGAGGTGCTCCCGCTGCATCCGGATATGGTGCTGCTGGATAACTTCGCGCTTGCCGATGTCCACACCGCCGTCCATCGCCGGCAAGCCCTCAGCCCAACCACGGCGCTGGAGGCCTCCGGTGGGTTGCAGCTGGAGAACGCCGGTGAGTACGGCACCTCGGGCGTGGACTATATCGCCGTCGGCGCCCTCACCCACTCGGTGCGCGTGCTGGATATCGGCCTGGACTTCTCCTAAGCGCCGATCGGCTATGTGCCGAGGGGCTACGCGCCCATCGGCTACTCGCCTACGCTGATGACTGATCCGGCGCCGGCTTTCTCGCCGGAGACGTTGATGGGTTGGACATCAAAAAGCGCGCTCAAAAAGTCCGCCGCCCACTGGATGAGCTCTTCATCGCGCAGCTTGGGCGAGGTGACATTGCGCCCGGCTTTGGGGAAAGGCACGTTGATGGCCTTGGCCGCAGCCCGGAAGCTCGAGCCCGGGTAGAGGCGCTTCAAGCGCACCTGCTTGGAATCCGGCAGCTCGACCGGGTGGAATTTCACGCGGGTGCCCTGCACGGTAATGTCAGCCACCCCGGCGCGGCGGGCTTGGTGGCGCAGGCGCGCCACGGCGAGCAAGCGCTCGACCTCCTTGGGCAAGGTGCCGAAGCGGTCTTCCATTTCTTCCCGCGCCGCCGCGAGAGCCTTATTATCCTGCGAGGCTGCGAGCTTGCGGTAGACCTCGAGGCGCAGGCGTTCGGAATCGATATAGGACTCTGGAATGTGGGCATCCACCGGGAGATCGATACGGATTTCCTTCGGGCCTTCGTCCGTCACCGCGGGTGCCTCGCCGCGGGCCAAGGACTTGAAGGCCTCGACGGCCTCGCCGACCAAGCGCACGTAGAGATCGAAACCCACGCCCGCGATATGGCCGGATTGCTGCGCACCCAGCACGTTACCGGCACCGCGCATCTCCAAGTCCTTCATGGCCACGGCCATGCCTGCGCCCAGATCATTATTCTGGGCGATGGTAGCCAGGCGGTCATAGGAGGTCTCAGTCAGCGTGGCGCCCTTGGGGTACAGGAAGTAGGCGTAACCGCGCTCGCGGGAACGGCCCACGCGCCCGCGCAGCTGGTGCAACTGCGACAAGCCCATGTGGTGGGCATTTTCCACAATGAGCGTATTCGCATTGGCGATATCCAGACCGGTTTCCACGATGGTGGTACACACCAAAACGTCATACTCGCGGTCCCAGAATCCTTGGACGGTCTTTTCTAGCAGGTCCTCATTCATCTGGCCGTGGGCAACGACGATGCGCGCTTCTGGCACCAAGTCGCGCAGCTCGCGCGCCTTCTTTTCAATATCGGAGACCTTATTGTGGATAAAGAAGGTCTGGCCATCGCGCAAAAGCTCGCGCCGAATGGCGGCCGCGACCTGCTTATCCTCGTAGGCGCCGACATAGGTCAGCACCGGGTGGCGATCCTCTGGCGGGGTGAGGATGGTCGACATTTCGCGGATACCCGCCATGGACATCTCCAGCGTGCGGGGAATCGGCGTCGCGGACATGGTTAGCACGTCGACGCTGGCTTTCAGCGCCTTGATGTGTTCCTTGTGCTCCACGCCGAAGCGCTGCTCCTCATCGACCACGATGAGACCCAAGTTCTTCCAATGCACGCCGGTTTGCAGCAGGCGGTGCGTACCGACGACGATGTCAATCGAGCCATCGGCAAGCCCCTTAAAGATCTCCGTGGCTTCCTTCTTTGAGGTAAAGCGCGATAGGACCGCCATCTTGACAGGGAACCCGGCCATGCGCTCGCTAAAGGTATCGTAGTGCTGCTGCGCCAGCAGCGTGGTGGGTACTAGGACGGCGACCTGGGTACCATCTTGCACGGCCTTGAAGGCGGCGCGAATGGCGACCTCGGTCTTGCCATAGCCCACGTCACCGACGACCACGCGGTCCATCGGCACCGTGGATTCCATATCCTCTTTCACTGCGTCGATGGCCAGCATCTGGTCCTCGGTTTCGACGAAGGGGAAATTGTCCTCCATCTCCGCCTGCCAGGGATTATCGGGCGCGAACTGGTGTCCCGGTGCGGCCTGGCGCTTGGCATAGAGATCCACCAATTCGCCGGCGATCTCGCGCACGGCGGCGCGCGCCTTCTTTTTGGTGTTCTTCCAGTCCGAGCCGCCCATCTTGGATAGGTGGGGCGATTCGCCGCCGGTGTATTTGCTGAGCAGATCCAGCGAATCCATCGGCACCCACAGTTGGTCCGCCGGCTGCCCGCGCTTGGAGGGCGCATATTCCAGCACGATATATTCGCGCCGGCTGGTCTCATCGCCGGATTGGATGGTGCGCTCGGCCATCTTCAAAAACTTGCCGATGCCGTGCGTTTCATGCACCACAAAATCGCCCTGCTTGAGCGCCAGCGGGTCCACCTTATTGCGGCGCTTGGCCGGCCGCCGCTTGGCGTCCGCAATATCGCCGACGCGGTTACCGGTCAGGTCCGTTTCCGTCACCACGACGAGCGGCAGTGCCTCGGCGTCTTTGAGCTTGCGCACCTTGGGAAAGACCAAGCCCGCATGGCTGAGGGCCTGATACAGGGTGACCTCGCCCGCGCTGGGTTCCCAGCCTGGGGTGGCCACCTTGGTGCGAATGCCCTGCTCGGCAAAACGCTCCACCATGCGCTTGATAGCACCCTGGGCAGGCGCGATAAATGCCGCACGCCCGCCAGCGTTTGTATGCGCCAGCAGCTGGGCCATCATGGCGTCGATTTCTTTGATATCACCGCGCGGGGTGGGCCCAGGCTCAAACTCGAGCGGCAGGGTTTCCTCCTCTGGCCCGGCCAACATGCCCGGTGGGGAAAATGTCCACAACGGCTGGCCAGCCTCGCGAATAGAGACCTCCAAAGACTCAAAGGAGCGGTAACTCGAACCTTCGGTATCGAGCCCTTCCGTGGACAAGGGGCCATCCGCGCCCATGGCGGCGGCCTCCCAGCCGGCAGCGAGGAATTCCGCGTCGGTCTTTTCCAGGTCTTCCACGCGGCGCCTGATCTTTTCCGGCGCCACCATCACCACGTGCGTGGCGGCGGGGAGGAACTCGGAAAGGGTGATCAGTGGGGCATCGGAAAGCACAGGCAAAACCGCCTCCATGCCTTCAGCCGGAATATGTTCGCTGACCTTGGTGAGCAGCTCCACCAGCGCCGGGTTTCCGGTATGCGTCGCTGCCAATGTGGCCGCGCGCTGCGCCACCGCATCCGTAATCGGCAGCTCGCGGGCGGTGAAGATATCGACGCGGCCGACCTCGATTTCCGGGATGGTGCGCTGGTCAGCAACAGAGAACTGGCGGATATCGGTAACCTCATCGCCCCAAAATTCCACGCGCACCGGGTAATCCAAGGTGGTGGGAAAGACATCGATGATGCCACCGCGGGTGGCAAACTCACCGCGCTTGGCCACCATATCCACGTGTTTATATGCCCTAAATTCCAGGCTGCGCACCACATCGTCGAAGTTATACTCGTGGTCTTCTTCCAGGTGCACTGGGGCGCGGCCTTCAATTTCTTGCAGGATGGGCTGGGAGAGCCCGCGCGCGGCCGTAACGATAATGCGCAGGTCATCAATGTTGTGCAGCACCTGCGCGCGCTTGCCGATGATATCCACGCCCGGGCTCAGGCGCTCGTGCGGTAGCGTCTCCCAAGAAGGAAACATTGCGACCTTATCGCCCATCATGGCGGTAAGCTCCGCGGTGAGATCCTCGGCCTCGCGGCTGGTGGCCGTGACCGCCAGCACCGGCGCATGGTGGGCCAAGGTGCCAAGAGCCCAAGGGCGCGCCTGATCGATACCCGTAATGTGCAGGTCCTGGCCCACATTGGCCACGAGCCCCTTAAGCTTCGGGTCTGTGGCCGCGACCTTAAGCAGACCTGCCAGCATTGGCGTCGCCATTTACTTCCTGCCTCCTAATTTGGGCTTAATTTCCATACCGGACAAACCATTCCAGCATAGATTGACTATATGCGTAGCGACGACTTCCTTATCCGGTTTCTCCGGGCTGCGCTCATCCAACCACCACTGCGCCGTAGTAGAGACCATGCCCACGAGGGCCTGCCCGTAAATATTGGCTAACTCCGGATTAATACCGCGGTGCTCAAAGGCCTCACCCAAGATATAGGCCACCTGCCCCACCGCTGCATTGAGCAGCGTAGAAAAACTGCGCTCCTCGCCCGGCTTCGAATCGCGCACCAAGATGATGAAACCATCGGTTTCTTCCTCAACGTAATTCAGCAGCGCCATCACGGCCTGCTCGATGCGCTCGCGCCAGCTGCCCTCTTCTAAAGAATCCTTGATGACTTTTTCTAGCGCCAACATCTCCCGATCCACGACTACCGCATACAGGCCTTCTTTGCCCCCAAAATGCTCGTAGACCACCGGCTTCGAAACTCCGGCGCGCGACGCAATCTCTTCAACGCTGGTGCCTTCAAACCCCAATTCCGCAAAAGCGGCGCGTCCAATGGAAATCAATTGCTCGCGGCGCTCGCGTCCGGTCATTCTCTGTCGAACCATGCCTTCTACCCTATCCTTTGCCCCACCCTTACCTAGTAATTTGTTATTTACCCGGGGGCGTCAGGTACGCTATAGCTACAGCAATCGCTGTGGTTCCCCATGGTGTAATCGGCAACACTGCGGTTTTTGGTACCGCCATTCTAGGTTCGAGTCCTGGTGGGGAAGCATTTTTGTACCCCTCTCTAAAGGCATAAACGCCAGCGAGAGGGATTTTTTAGTTTTCACCTTTCGGCGGTCTCGGGTTAAGGATCAAAAGAAAACCGTCCAGTGCGCTACGTGCGCATTGGACGGTTTCGCTGGGTCCCCAAAAGAACCAATTATTGAGTGCTCTGTATAGCCACAAAGCCAATACAGAAGCGGAATGACCTATTTAGCGGTCGACGTCAAGGACCAGGCCGTTCTTGTCGATGTCAACGTCAACGCCACCAACTTCGACTTCCCAGTAGCCGTCATTATCCCACTTGACCTTGCCTTCGCCGTTGTGGGCACGCTGCAAAACCTGAGCCACTTCATCCTTAGTCAGACCCTCTTCGTTCAGGTCACGCTCTGCTTCACCGGAGTAACCGGTAATTTCGGTGGGCAGGTCGTTGGTAGCAGCGTTGCCACCGCCCTGACCATCATTGCCACCATTCGCATTAGCGTCAGCACCAGAGGTGACGGTGACGGTTTCCTTGCCACCATCCTGGTTGTTCTGGTTGCCCTGTTCCGCTGGTGTAGCAGTCTCGGTGACGGTCACCGGGGAGGAGCTGCCGTCATCGCTGCAGGCTACCAGGGTCAGGCCCAGAGCGGCGGTTGCAGCTGCGATGGAAACGCGGCGGAAATTATTTGATTTCATGTCTTCAACCCTTCTTATGAGTCTTGTGAGTTTTCCCAGCGTTTGCTGGGGAGGCGGTGTCCAGCCTCTGAGAACTCCAGCTCGACACGGTTAGTGAGTATACCTATAGTGGCATATCCATTAGCTATCGTACGCCTAAAATGTGAGGCATATATCACAGTAGCATACGGCGTGACGATGGTTATGCTTGCCTTAAAGCAATTAGGCAAGCCTTTGAAAGCGGATGTCCCCGCAGAATGCGCTAAGACCGTGTCAAGTGGTTTTTGTACGAATCGGGATAAGCCACGGCCATTTGGTTGATGGCTTACTTCCCCGTGACGATGCAACCGCAACAACACATCCTGTCGTTTAGACCACGCATCGCTTACAAAAAGGAATTGAGCTGCCAGGGTTCCTATATCACCTACTGAGACCTGAACATGCAGCTAATGTTCGGATAGGCGGGAAAGTACTCCCCGCCGCGAATGTTCGAACTATTCCGCCGTGGTTTGGCTATTAAACGTCACGAGCCTCCTGGTGGGAAACAGTTCATTATTGTCACACAGGATTAAACTGCCCTTTCACTTCTTGGCGTAGCGCATTCCTTCTATCACGTCATCATTGTCAAAAATGACGGGTTGGCCATATTCCAAATCGGGGCCGTCATCGTATTTATGCATCAAGTAATCATTAAGCTGCTGCATATCCTTCACAGTCACCGCCTGATAAGGCATGTCGAAGGCAAGCTTCTCCAAGAATAGATAGCCATCCTCATACGGCACGGCAACGCCGGTATGCCCGATGAAAAGCGTGGCCGGTTCAGTCAAAGTATCGTGCGAGAATACCGACACCACCCGAGCATCGGTATCCGCGAACTCGATGCCGCGGTCTTTAAAATAAGCCTTGATATCGGCGATGTGCTGCCCGGGATCTTGCTCCATGGTAGTTTCCACATTCCCATAGAAGGCCTCGAACTTGGCGCGCTCGGTTTCATCAAAGATTTGATCCGGCGCATTATCTAGGGACTGTTGGTCTAGGAACAACAAGGAGTCATCGGGATTGTCCTGGTCATCAACGGAAAAGAGCGAATCCGCCAGGGTGAAGGTATTGATGCGGCAATTGGTACCCACATAATCCGCGTGGTGGTCATTCCACGCCTTTGAAATGGCCTCTACATCGTATTCCGGGTCTTGCGTCCCGTAATCCGCGAAGCCTTCGGCCACCATGCTGTCCGTCGGTACGGCAGTGTTGTATTCGTCTACCAGCTCAAAAAAGCCATCGATGCTTTCTTGTGGCACTCCGGCATCGGCAAGCGCAGTGCGGGCCACCTCTTGCGATTGCTTATCGACGAGATTGCTCATCGTCATCCCCGCTAAAAGCTGCGACGCATCGCTATCTGCGGTCGGAATCTCCGTGTGCTGTGCGCTCGCCGCCTTTGACTGCGCGGCGGCACTGGAGGTCGACGCCGAATGGGAATCATTCGCAGCCTGATTCGTGTCACCACTATCTGGGTTCGAGCAGGCCGCTAATAACAAACACGCTGCCACGGAAGGGACAGTTAGGTAGGAAAAGCGCATCATCACATGCTAGCGAAAAATGCCCCTCATAAGATAGCCCCTCGAAAAATCGGGCAGCAAGGACTCTCAATGCGTCTCGGTACGCCTTCATTAGCTCATTGTGGGGAAGCCACCACTATCCAATCTCCGGTATGAGCAACGAAAGTGTAAATCCATTAGCAGGAAATATCCTCGTCAAACATCTTCTGATCCACCTTAATGGCAACGGCGGCTCCAGCACCCATGGCTTGCGGCATTTGGTCTGGGGAGCTTATGACATTTCCTGCAGCCCAAATGCCTTCCAGCGACGTCATCCCAGAGTCCTCTTTAACCCAACCGTGTTCTACAGCGCATCCGGCTTGTTTAAGTATTGAGTCATTGGGAACAAATTCCGGACCGGTAAAACAAGCTTCATATTCTTTCTTTTCGTGCCCAACGTCAAGTACCACGCCGCCATCAAAGCGTTCAGATTCTCTAACCCCTTGCACCAAATTAGGTTCAATTGTGATTCCTAGCGATTCCATAAGGCGTTTTTCTTCCTGGGAAAGCTCCAGCCCATGTGGATAGAAAGTCACTCGATCCGTCCACTTAGTGAGCAACTTCGCTATGCGGAAAGTAAATGGAGGGTTCTTCCCACCAATAACGGCCAGGTTCTTATTTTTAGCCTCATAACCATGGCAATAAGGGCAGTGAAAGACCCGGTTACCCCACAACTGTTCAAGCCCGGGGATGTCTGGCAATTTGTCAGTGATACCTGTAGCTACGATTACATGACGCGAGTAGACCACCTCGTCGCTTTCCAATTCGGTTGTCCACCTATGCGAGTGGCCCTCAGCAGGCATAAGCGACTTCGCAGTTTCAGGGATAACCTCTCCGCCAAACGATTGAAATTCTTGGCGGCCACTTTCCAGCATTTGAATAGGTGAGGCTGAATCAAATCCCAAAACCCCGTGGGAATGCTCGCTAAACCTATTGCGTGGTTGATGTGAGTCCACTAACGCGACAGACCGATTCGCGCGAGCCAAGGTAATAGCCGCAGAAGTGCCCGCGAATCCGCCACCAATAATTACTACGTCCACTCCCATAGAAATCTTTTCCCTACCCCACTGGTGAGTCATCAATAATCGCAATTTCCTTACCTTATTTTAAGTCAATTTTAAGTCAAGGAAAGTCGAGGCAATCTACAACTTTCGTACACATAGGCGATTTTCCTTGCTCGCTTGCATACTTATGTCCAGACCGGTTGATTTAGTTAAACCATTGCTACTTCACACCACAGCCGTTGCCGGGGTGTGCATCGGCAATAATCACTCGTTATCTCTCTTCCGAAAGACCAAAGCGTTGGACAACTCTCCTCACCCGTCTCCCTCCCGTGAAACTTCGGTGCCACTTCCATCAGCAAACGTGAAAAAGTCGCTTTTAAAGCGGTGGTGGTTCTGGTTATTACTCATTGGGGCCGCCCTAGTCGTGTTTGCAGCCTTTATTTTTTCCATGCTGAAAATAAGCGAAGCCCAAGACACTGAGGCCGCTTTAGATAAATGCCGCGAGGATGTAACCAGCCGTGCCAAGTATCCCGGAGGAGTCAGTTTTCCAGAAGACATTGACATTCAGTCATCAGATTCAATAACTGATTCGCCGCGCAGGTACTACGCCTTTGGCCACGTTGATTTCCCCAATGGATTTGGCACTCCAGTCCGAGAGTTCTATTCCTGCACCATTGTCGTTGATTTGGGCGATATTCAAGACAGTACCGTTCACGTTGCCAAAGATCCGCTGCGCTAACCGTTCTCGACCACTGCTGCGCTCTTGCAGCCAATGTCGGAAAACTTCCCTCTTTCCCTCTCACTCACTTTGAAAGGTATCCACACCATGACCTCCTCATCCCCTTATTCCGATAATTCCCAACCGGCTGGTCAACCAGCTGGGCAGCCGGCTCCTGAGCATCCCCAAAAGAAAAAGGGCGGCTGCCTTAAGTGGGGCGCAATCATCATCGGTGTCCTCATCGTTATCGCCATCATCGCCAGTTTGGGCGGCAGCGATGATGAAACTAGCGGAAGCTCCACGGACCAGACCACCCCGCAAAGCACTGTAGAGGCCGCCCCAGAGGAAGAGGCCCAAGAAATCAATGCGGACGACGATGCTCGCGATGAACAAGACAATCAGCCAGAAGAACGAAGCGAAGACCAGGATGTCCCGCGCGAATTCAAGAACGCTCTGAAGAGTGCCAAGTTCTACTCAGATTCCATGCACATGTCTAAGCAGGGCCTGTATGACCAGCTCAGCAGCGAATATGGCGATAAATTCAGCCCAGAAGCAGCCCAATACGCAATTGATAATTTGGAGGCGGACTACCGGGATAACGCCCTGGAATCGGCCCGCGTCTATGAAGATATGATGAGCATGTCCCCCAATGCCATCTATGACCAGCTCATCAGTGAATACGGCGATAAGTTCACCGAAGAAGAAGCACAGTACGCCATGGATAATCTGTAGTTGTACCCCACAAGGAACTCGCGCAGCTCCGTCGAGGTACCTTGTTCTTGCTCGAGGGCGGCGCTTATAGTCGCTCTCACTAGCATTGCGGCAACGTTACACTCGAAAGGATTCCTGCCATGCCCGCTCCACACTCCACGTCTGCCCCGGAACCTAATGATGACGATTCCCAGGAGTCATTGCCCCTGACCAAGGATCCATTCCTCAGGTGGAGCGTTCTTGTCCTGATTATCCTTACCATCATCGCCATCGTCACCAACCTGCCTTAAAGCTGGCGACGCTGTAGGCCGATGACCAGTCTAAGCCGCTAGCGCTTGCGCCGGCCGCGGCGAAAGCCTTTTAGCTCCGCCTTCTTGGCAATCGCGGCCACCTGTGCCGCGGTGTAGTTCACTGGCGCAACCCCGGCGCGGGGCAAGACCCATCCCCTCCAGTAAGAAATAATGGCCATGCCGCTGCCGACGATTGGGGAAACCACCATGCCCAAGGCGAATTGGTCATAGGATGCAAAGGTCACCATGACGATGCCGGTCACGATAGACGGCACTGCATAGAGGGGGCTGCCGCCGAAAATGGAAGGGATCTGACCGGAGGCGACATCGCGGACCATTCCCCCGCCGACGGCGGTTAAGACACCTAAAAACACGCACGGGATCATAGGCATGCCCGCAGCCAGTGCCTTCACGCAACCGGTGGTAGACCACATACCCAAAATGATGGCATCGCCGTGCTCGCGAAAAATCTCCCACGCCTTTCCCTTCAGCTCCATGAGAAAGGCGGTCAGCGCCCCGGCGCAGGCAAGGCCCAAGTACCAGGGATCTGAAATGGCGGCGGCGGGGCCGTCATCGATAAGCATGTCGCGGATCATACCGCCAGCCAAGCCGGAAAATAAGGCGAGGAAAATAAACCCGACGATGTCGAATTCGCGGCGGCGGGCAATCGTGCCACCGATGATGCCATTCAAGGCCACTCCGATCAGATCGAAGGCCTGGTACATCGTGTTGATGAGGGGATCCACGTCGTGCATAACAACTACTGAACATAGCCGATCGCAGCGGTTTCGCCCTTTCTAGGGGTAGGAAGTGAGTAAAGTTGATAGACGGTCTCTTCTGACCGGATTACAGTGTTATCCCGCTTTGTCTCGGTTATCTCGAAAGTTCTTTCATGTCTAACTCAAATGCCAGGTACTTCATCTGGTCCAATGGCCTACAAAATTTAGGCGACCAGATCGTTGCCTCCAAAACGGTGCTGCCGGCGCTCTTTAATGCGGCAGGCGTCCCCGCCTTCTTCACCGGCCTGCTTACCCCTATCCGGGAATCTGGCTCCATGCTGCCGCAGGCCGCTCTTACCCCCTGGGTGACCACGCACCGCGCCCGCAAGCGCTTGTGGATGATCGGCTCGACCGGCCAAGCTATCTCCGCCGCCGTGATTGCCCTTGCAGCTTTCTTTATACGCGGCGCATGGTTGGGCGTGATCGTACTTCTTGCATTGGCGGCGCTTTCCCTGTTCCGCGCGTTGTGTTCCATCGCTGGCAAAGACGTCCAAGCGCGCACGATTTCCAAGGGCCAGCGCGGTCAAGTCACCGGATCCGCAACGGCCTTGGGCGGCGGGGCCACCCTGCTTGCCGGTGTCATCTTATTCCTCTTGGGGGATCTCACGATCTCTACAATGGGCATCGTTTTATTGGTCGGCGCTTCTACCTGGGCCATTGCCACGTGGGTATTTTCGCACGTGGAAGAACCAGTGCCGGAGGGGGAACAAGAGGGCATCGATAAGAGCTGGTGGTCAGATACGTGGAAGCTTTTCACTGACGATGCCCAATTCCGCAACTTCGTCATCGTACGCGCACTGCTGCTGGTCTCGGCGCTTTCTACCGCTTTTATCGTGCTGCTACACGATGACCTATCTGGTGTCTTCGGCTTCGTGATTGCCTCTGGTTTGGCCTCGCTTATCGGTGGGCGAGTTTCTGGCATATTTTCGGATAAATCCTCCAAAAACACCATGGCGGCTGGTGCTGCCGCCTCCTCCGTTATCATCCTGCTCATCGTGGCTAGTTCCCACTGGGCCCCAGACGCTATGAATGCTTGGGTCATGCCGCTCGGCTTCTTTGCCGTCAATCTCGCGCATACGTCTGTTCGCGTGGCGCGAAAGACCTACGTAGTGGATATGGCCGGTGGGGATAAAAGGACGCAGTACGTGGGTGCGGCTAACACCATGATGGGCATTATTTTGCTCATCGTGGGTGGTATTTCTTCCGTTATCGCTCTCGCGGGGCCAGAGGCAGCGTTGATTTTCTTGGCGCTCGTCGGCTTTGTTGGAGTGTGGCGCGCGGGCAGCCTTAAGGAGGTTTCTCGCACATAGTTTAAATATGGACTATAAGATAAAGCCCGAAGAACTAATCAAACTCAACCCCCAGGAGTTTTGTTGACCGTGGAAGCAACTACCCCAAGTGCCGTCGTCGTCCTTGCGGCGGGCGCCGGCACGCGCATGAAATCCACAAAGCAAAAGACTTTGCACGAAATTGGCGGTCGCCCGCTGCTTGGACACGCGCTGCACGCCGCAGCAGGTATTAACCCGGATCACCTCGTAACCGTCGTGGGCCACCAGCGCGATCAGGTCTCACCCGTCGTAGAAAAAATTGCGAATGAGCTGGACCGCGAGGTTGTGCAGGCCGTGCAGGAAGAACAGCGCGGTACCGGCCATGCCGTGTCCTGCGGTATTTCCCCGATTTCGGATTTCGAAGGCACCATCATCGTCACCAACGGTGACGTGCCGCTTTTGACCCCAGAAACCATCAAGGGGTTGCGCGATACCCACACCGCTCAAGGCAATGCGGTCACGGTGTTATCCATGCGCATTGCAGATCCCACCGGTTATGGCCGCATCATTCGCGACACAGACGGGTCTGTGTCCGCCATCGTGGAGCACAAGGATGCCACCGAAGAACAGCGCCTAGTTAATGAGGTCAACTCCGGCGTTTTCGCTTTCGATGCGGCAGCATTGCGGGATGCCCTGACCAAGCTTGATACCAATAATGCGCAGGGCGAGCTCTACATTACCGATGTCCTCGAAATCGCCCGCACCGCCGGACATGGCGTGGGTGCGCACGTGGCCGCCGATCCGCAGGAACTCGCCGGGGTCAATGACCGCGTGCAGCTGGCCGCCGCCGGCCGCGAGCTCAATCGCCGCATGGTGGAAAAAGCCATGCGCGGCGGCGCCACCATCGTCGATCCGGAAACCACCTGGATTGGTGTCAATGTCACCATCGGCACCGATGTCACCATCCACCCCGGCACCCAGCTGTGGGGTGCAACGAGCATCGCGGATAATGCCGAGGTCGGCCCGGATTCCACGTTGACGAATATGCAGATCGGTACCGGCGCGTCCGTGGTCCGCACGCACGGCAGTGATTCCGTCATCGGCGTCAACGCCAAGATCGGGCCATTTACCTATATTCGCCCGAATACCATCGTGGGCGAAGACGGCAAGCTCGGCGGCTTCGTCGAGGCGAAGAATGCCGAGCTCGGCCGCGGTACCAAGGTGCCGCACCTTACCTATATTGGTGATGCCACCGTGGGCGAGGAATCAAATATTGGCGCGTCCTCCGTTTTCGTCAATTACGACGGTGTGAACAAGCACCACACCACCATTGGCAGCCACGTGCGCACCGGCTCAGATACGATGTTTATCGCTCCAGTCAATGTCGGTGATGGCGCGTACTCCGGTGCGGGTACAGTAATTAAAGACGATGTTCCCGCGGGAGCACTCGTAGTCTCCGGTGGCAAACAGCGCAATATCGAAGGCTGGGTTGAAAAGAAGCGTCCGGGCACCCCAGCGGCAGAAGCCGCAGCCCGTGCACAGGACAACGAAAAGTAAAGGGGCATATTCTCCTATGACTGGCAAAGTAACTGGTAGTAGCAAGAACATGAAGCTCTTTTCTGGGCGCGCACACCCAGAATTGGCAGAGGCAGTGGCAAAGGAACTCAAGACTGATCTGGTTCCTACCACCGCCCGGGACTTCGCCAATGGCGAAATCTTTATCCGCTTCGAAGAGTCCGTGCGCGGCGCTGACTGCTTCGTTATGCAATCGCATTCCCAACCGCTCAATAAGTGGCTGATGGAACAGCTCATCATGATCGATGCACTGAAGCGTGGTTCCGCTAAGCGCATCACTGCGATTTTGCCGTTCTACCCATATGCGCGTCAGGATAAAAAGCACTTGGGCCGCGAGCCCATTTCCGCTCGCCTGGTCGCAGATCTCCTGCAGGCAGCCGGCGCGGACCGCATCGTCTCGGTAGACCTGCACACGGACCAGATTCAAGGCTTCTTCGACGGCCCGGTGGACCACATGCACGCCCAGCCCATCTTGACCGACTACATCAAGTCCAAGTACGCCACCGATAACATCGCCGTAGTCTCCCCCGATGCCGGCCGCGTGAAGGTCGCCGAAAAGTGGGCCCACGACCTGGGCGATGCCCCGCTGGCCTTCGTCCACAAGACCCGTTCCAATACCGAGGCCAATAAGACGGTCTCCAACCGCGTGGTGGGTGAAGTTGAGGGCAAGGATTGCGTGCTTCTCGATGACATGATTGATACCGGTGGCACCATCGCCGGCGCCGTGCGCGTCCTCAAGGAAGCGGGCGCAAAGAAGGTCATCATCGCCTGTACCCACGGCGTCTTCTCTGACCCTGCCCGCGAGCGCCTGTCCGAGTGCGGTGCCGAGGAAGTCATCACCACCGATACCCTTCCGCAGTCCACCGAAGGCTGGTCCAACCTCAAGGTCCTGTCCATCGCCCCACTGCTGGCTCGGACCATCCACGAGATCTTCGAAAACGGTTCCGTGACTACCCTTTTCGACCGCGCATAAGCGTTTAGCCGGTCGCACTACACCTCACACCCCGCCCTTCGCGCTCACCGTGAACGGCGGGGTGCCGGTGTTTTCCATCCCCGTGAGCGCCAAGGGCGTCGCAGGTACACGCAAGCACCACAGCCTGCCGTTCTCCCACCCGCCCTTCGCGCTCACTGCGTAACCCGAGTTACAGACATACGCGCCGCCGGTGAGCGCGAAGGGCGCAATCAGAGGAAAGGGCGCGAAGGAAGATTAACGGGGTGGGTTTTGGTTTCGTCGGCCGAAAGATGCTAATCTAACTCAGTCTCGGCGAGGGCGACTCAAAAATTGGGAAGCCGTTATCGACGCGATTGAAGTTAGAGCATGTTGCTTTTATTGACGCCTGCGATGACTCGTCCAAGACGTTCATCGGCAGGCTTTCGTCGTTTTTATACCTTCGATAGCCTCGCCGCACTACACTGACAAAGGAGATTGCATCATGGCAGAGCGCCCAATTATTAAAGCAGAACCACGTACCGTCTTTGGCAAGGGCTACGCCCGCCGCCTGCGCCGCGACTGGAAGGTTCCCGGCGTAATCTACGGTAGCGACCAGGAGCCCGTACACTTCGCAGTGCCACTGCTGGACATCCAGTCCCTCGTTCGCAACAACGGTGTCAACGCCGTTCTGGAGCTCGAGCTTGAGGGCGAGCAGTACCTGACCATGGTCAAGAACGTTGACCAGAACGTGCTTACCATGGACATCGACCACGTTGACTTGCTGCTGATTAAGCGCGGCGAGAAGGTCGAGGTTGAGGTTCCGATTACCCTGACCGGCGAGTCCGCACCGGGCACCATGCACATCCAGGATGCAGACGTCCTCATGGTTGAGGCTGACGTACTGAGCATTCCGGAAGAGATCGAGCTGTCCATCGAGGGCCTCGAGGACGGCGAGGTCATCACCGCCGCCGACATCACCATGCCGGAAGGCACCACCCTGGTGGCAGACCCAGAGACCGTTATCCTCTCCATCTCCCTGCCTGAGGTTGACGAGGAGCTCGAAGAGGCCGCTGAGGCTGCTGAGGAAGGCGGCGCCGACGCTGGTGCCGACTCCGTCGACGAAGAGGGCGAAGGCGAGTCCTCCGAGTCCGACGACTCCGAGGAGTAATTTCCCACTCCCCCAAACGCATATCGCCGTGAGCAGCAACGCTCACGGCGATATCGCAGTTTTATAGATGGTTTATAAATCTTGTCCGGCAAGTTCACGAATTCTAGGCGTGATTTCGATCTTGCCCTTGCCTTCCTTAGCGCGCTTGATAATGAGCCGCGCAGCAGCAACTTTGCTACTAGGAATCTTTTCGGTTTCGCGATCAACTTCAGGTGATTTTTCGGGCATGGGGCGCACCTCCTTAATCACTACGATACTTCCCCAAGTCCACCGCTGTAAGAGGTATTTTTAGCACCCAAGCAGCAGTGATACTCGGCGGCATATTCTATGGAGCATAGACTTGTATTTCCAATAGAATTTCAATCTATGCGACAATAATGCAGTGACTCCACTACTCGTAGTAGGCCTTGGCAATCCTGGCCCGAAATATTCCGGCACGCGGCACAATATCGGCTTTGACGTTGCCGATGAGCTCGCCGGTGAATTAATGAGCAGCTTTTCGGTGCATAAGAAGACGAATACCGAGGTCGCGGAAGGAATGCTATCCGGACGCAAGGTAATCTGCGCTAAACCGCGGTCCTTTATGAACATGTCTGGCGGGCCGATCAAGGCACTCGCCCAGTACTTCCATCTGGCACCCGCAGATATTGTGGTGATGCACGATGAATTAGAACTCGACTTCGGGACCGTGAAATTGCGCCAAGGCGGTGGCGATCACGGGCACAACGGTCTGCGCTCTACTACGAAGTCGCTCGGTACTAAGGACTATCAGCGCCTTTCTATCGGCATCGGAAGGCCGCCAGGCCGGATGGATCCGGCATCGTTTGTGCTCAAGCCGTGGTCCAAACAAGAAAAGGTGGAGATCCCCATCCTCTGCGCTGACGCAGTAGCAGAAATAAGGAGTGCGCTAGACTAGCTGGCATGAAATTGGCTACTCTTCGCACCGCGTTCGGCACCTCTGCAATCCGCATTGAAGGCGATAATGTGGGAGTGGAGCTGGACTACGAGGACGTAGGCGCGCTGCTGCGCAGCGAAGATTGGCGCAAGGCCGCACAACTATCCGGCGAGCCGATAGTCTTTGAGCAGCATGATTTAGAAGCAGTCGTCCCAACGCCAGGAAAGATCATCTGCGTAGGCCTTAATTACGCCAAGCATATCCGGGAAATGGGCCGCGACTTTCCCGAGCACCCCACGCTATTTATCAAGTTCGCCGATGCTCTGACTGGCCCCTACGATGACGTCTATATCCCCGAGTACGCAACCCAGAAGCTGGACTATGAGGGTGAGCTAGCGGTGGTCATCGGCGAGCGCGCGCACCGCGTAACCCGCGCAGACGCATTAGATTACGCGGCGGGGTATTCCATCATGAATGACTACACCCTGCGCGATTTTCAGCGTCAGACCAGCCAATTCCACGCGGGCAAGTCTTTTTATCGCACCGCAGGCTTTGGGCCTTGGCTGACCACCCCTGATGAATGGGCGCCGGGCAAAAGCGCGCGACTGACCACCACGGTTAATGGCGAGGTGCGCCAGCAGGACAATACCGATGATCTCATCTTTTCCATCGCTGAGCTCATCGAATTTTGCTCACAGCTCTATCCCCTCAACCCCGGTGACGTCATCGTGACCGGCATGCCCGAAGGAGTTGGTTTTGCTCGCGACCCGCAGCGATTCCTCCAAGACGGCGATACGGTCGCCATTGACATCGAAGGCCTCGGTCATATTTCTAATACCACCCACTACGGCGAACCCGGCCTCTAAGCCTGCCGCAATCGCGCCGCACAAGCTGTGGCTGGGTTCTCACTCCAACGAGGGCACACCAGTTTTCTAGATAGGGCCACCAAGCCGTTAAGCTGGAAGAATGAGCACCAAAAGCAGCAAATCCCCTAAGAAGCTGAATAAGAAGGCCTACGAAAAAGAGCTCGAGCGGTTGCAAGCAGAGCTCGTTGATATGCAGCAGTGGGTCGTTGAAACCGGCGCCCGCGTGGTCATCATCATGGAAGGCCGCGACGCCGCCGGCAAGGGTTCTGCCATCAAGCGCATCACGCAGTATCTCAACCCCCGCACCTGCCGGATCGAGGCTCTTCCGGCCCCGAACTCGCGCGAACAGGGCCAGTGGTATTTCCAGCGCTACGTGGAAAAGCTGCCGACCAAGGGCGAAATCGTCATCTTTGACCGCTCCTGGTACAACCGCGCCGGCGTTGAGCGCGTCATGGGCTTTTGCACCGACCAAGAATACGTCCGTTTCTTGCACCAGGCTCCCACCTTTGAGCAGATGCTTGTTGAAGACGGCATTATCCTGCGCAAGTACTGGTTCTCCGTCTCTGATGAAGAGCAGATTAAGCGCTTTGAATCCCGCCGCAATGATCCGCTGCGCCGCTGGAAGCTCTCCCCCATGGATCTCCAATCCATTACCCGCTGGGAAGACTATTCCCGCGCCAAGGATGCCATGTTCATCCACACCGATACCCCGACCGCGCCGTGGTACACCGTGGAGTCTGAGGATAAAAAGCGCTCGCACATCAACGTCATTTCGCACCTGCTCAATACCATCCCTTACGAAAAGATCGAGCGCGAGCTGCCGGAAATCCCACACCGTCCCGATTCCGATGGCAAGACCTACGAGCGCCCAGACCGCGAAGAGTTCCGCTATGTGCCGGATGTAGCCGCCAAGCTAGAGGACTCGTCTAAAAAGAAGGGTAAGAAGAAAAGCAAGAAGAAGGACAAAAAGAAGTAGTCCCCCGAAGGCGTACTACTATGTCCGACTATGAGCACTGACACCGTCGCCAGAACACGCTTGGGGGATAAAATCCTCACCGCGGTGGCAGCGCTCATCGCGGTGTTTTATCTCATTAGTGCATGGGCGAATCCCGGTGCTATCGAACTCATCCAAGCAGCGCTATCGCTTTTATTTTTACCCTTCATCTGGGTCTGGCGTACCAAACCGGTACTCAGCGCAGCTGGCTTTATCGTCCTCCTTGGTGCGTGGGCCGCGGCGTGGATAAGCCAGCTACCAGCAAACCTCGGGGTCACCCCATGGGCATTGACCGCGCCGATGGCCGTCTACGCCACCTCCCGCTACGTGGAACGCCGCTCAATTCCCCGCGCGGTGCTTATCGCCGCGTTTCTGGGTTCCTTTGTATCGCCTGCTATGTGGCGCATTGACCCCGAGTCCTTTTTATTATCTTTCCAGCTAGATCGCCGCTACATCGCCTTGCTGGTGGTGCATTGGGCAGTGCTCGGCAGCGCCTATTTCATCGCCGCACGCTATTTTGATCTGGATAGGCAACGCGAGCGCTTAGCTCAAGAACGGTTCCACCAAGCGCAGGAGGAAGAGCGCTTACTCATTGCGCGGGAATTGCACGATGTCTTGGCCCATTCCCTCACTTTGATCAAGGTTCAGGCTAATGCCGGGATTATCGCCGCGCGCACGGATACCACCGCCGCAGAGTCCACTTTGAAGAGCATTCGCGATGGTGCGGATTCCGCGCTGGAGGAAGTGCGCGGCATCGTCACGGCGCTACGCAGTACGGGGCCCACGGCGTTAGAACCCGCGCAGCAGCTCGAGCATGTACAGAGCATCATCGATGGCTTTCGCACCGCTGGCCTGAAGATTGACGCGGAATTGCCTTCCTCCTACGAGGTTTCCGCGCTGACTCAGCTAGCCCTAGTGCGCATCATTTCTGAAGGGCTGACCAATGCCCTGCGCCATCAAGGCCCCGGCACGCATGTGCGGCTAAAACTTACGCTTTCCGATGCCGCACGAGTCACCCTCACCTCCACCGCTACGTCGCCTACGCCCAGTGAGGTATCCGGCAGCGGTGTGGGTTTGGTGGGAGTTAAGGAACGCGCCCAAGCGTTAGGCGGACACTTAACCAGCAATGGTGATGCCCAGAAATTTACACTGGATGCGGAACTTCCATTACACAAGGACAACCATGCCTAAGATTCGCGTCATGCTTGCAGACGATCAAGCGATGCTCGTCGCTGCCTTATCGACCATCTTGAACGCGCAGGAAGATATTGAGGTGGTGGCTACCGCAGCCTCCGGAGGCGACGCCGTCTCCTTGGCACTTCGATTCCGCATTGATGTGGCCATTTTGGATATACGCATGCCTGGCATGGATGGAATTGCCGCGGCCCAAGCCATTCTTTCCCGCACCCCTAACTGCCGGATTATCATGCTCACCACATTCAATGAAGAAGATCTGGTATCCCAATCTATTGCCGCCGGTGCGCATGGATTCTTGCTAAAAGACGCCGACCCAGAGGTTCTGGTACACGCCGTACGCGACGTCGCCAAGGGCGAGTCTGTCCTCGCCGCCCAGGTAACGGGCCCTGTTTTAGAGGGCTACCGCAAGGCGCTAACGCACAGCCAGCTCAGTCCGCACGAGCGCCAAGGACTGAGCCTAGTTACTCGGCGTGAGATGGAGGTGCTCGCGCTCATCGCGCGCGGTGCTACAAATAGCGAGATTGCCGGCCACATGTCTATCGCAGATACCACGGTAAAAACGCATGTCTCCGCGCTGATGTCCAAGCTAGCTGCACGCGACCGCGTGGCTTTGGTGCTGCTGGCGCACAAAGCTGGCATTGCCTAGTCTCCTACTGTGGTAGGACTACCCCGGCGCGAAGACCGTCTCGAGGGCTGAAGATTAAGGCAGTAACGCGGCTCATACTTTTCGTATGAGCTATGAGGTTTCTTTCGAACACATCACAAAGTCTTTCGGCTCCCAGGCAGTACTGCGGGATATAAGTTTTCGTGTTTCACCTGGCCGCGTACACGCTGTGCTCGGGAGAAATGGCGCCGGCAAGTCCACCTTGTTTTCCATTTTCCTCGGTCTGCTACCCGCCGATTCGGGAACGGTGCGCGTGGCTGGCAAGCCATGGTCACGGGAAGTTCTCGACCATGTTGGCGCCTCAGTCAACGGACCAGCCTTCTACGGGCACCTATCCGCGACGGATAACCTCCGCGTGCATACCCGCCTTCTCGGATTGCCCGACTCTGAGATCGACCGTGTCTTGCACATTGCTGGTCTAGCCGGGGCTGGTGCAAAGAAGGCAAAGTCTTTTTCCACCGGAATGAAAGCCCGCTTGGCCTTAGCCCAGGCCCTACTCGGTGATCCAGAAATCTTATTGCTTGATGAACCGCAAAATGGACTCGATCCACAGGGCATCGCGGAGCTGCGCCAGCTCCTCCAGCAGCTCGCCGCCGCTGGGCACACAGTCGTGGTCAGCTCCCATCAACTCGGTGAGGTCCTTCACCTAGCCCATGACATCACTATCCTGTCCCAAGGCACCATCCGGTATTCCGGCTCCCTGCAAGAACTCGCCCCCAGCGGTGAATTGGAAGCCGAATTCTTCCGCCTGACTTCTGCAGATGGTGAGACCGATGAGTAACCAGTATCGACGGTATCTCTCAGCAGAACTACTGCGCAGCCGCGGCAGCGCCCTGCAGTGGCTACCATTACTCGCCCTGCCCCTAGTGATAATGACGGTATTCTTTTCTGCGTTCACCTCCTCCGCTGAGGACGCTACCGGGTTTCTTGGCTGGCAGTCCATGTTTATCACCGGCATGTACGCTCCACTCATAGCGCTTTTTGCTGGCATTCCTGAGCGCCGCGAGGCACTCAGCCGTAGCGGCGGCACCCTATGGCGCCGGCTTCATCCTCGCTACGAGCATGCCTCCCGGTTCCTCATCGTCTTGGCAAGCCTCGCAGTATTTCACCTACTTAATTTCGGTCTGTCCTGGGCGGCGGTTGCAATACAAGCACGGACAGACCACCAGCTGCTCATCATCGCTGGGGCTTATTCTTTGATCGGGGCTATTGGCATCGCGGGGCTTGCGACCGCAGGCGCCCGCAGGCTGGGCCTTGCCGTCACGCTTATCCTCGCGGTTATCTGGCAGGTCATTAGTGTGCTTCCTCGCGTTGTCGAGGGGCCGCTATGGTGGGCCTTTCCGCCCGCCTGGCCGCTACGGTTACTATTGCCTGCGCTGCGCATCCACCAGAATTCGGTTCCGCTCGAACCTGGCGATCCACTCCTGCAGGAAAGCCCGCTTCCGGCATTGGCGTTGTGCCTCATCCTCGCTGTAGCAGGCTCTTTGACCGCGACCATGACGCCTCGCCGAATACGGCCGCTCTCCCGACCCCGGCGCGTGACGGCGCCCACGGTCAGTACCGCCGCCACTCCGGCTCAGGGATGGCAGCCTGCCACTGTCTCTCGTGCCGCTGCCCGCTCGCGCCGTGCCGATGCGCTCCGGGGTTTTCACCGGGCCATAATGACACCAGCGGTCATTACGTGCTTGGTATCAAGCGCCTTAGCTCTGATCTTTATTGCCTTTATCTACCCACCACGTTATGTACAGGGATTCTTCGTATTTCTGCTTCTCCCCGTGGGTGCCGGTGTCCTTCCTGTACTGGTCTGGCCGGGGTTCTCGGGCGCGTGGCCAATTGTTTATACAGAATCTCGCCACTGTTCTACTGCCCTTCTCCTGTGGTTACTGGGCATCATCACAGCGGTGTGCACGTGTGCTTCAGTCGCGATTATCTTCGCCGGTGAAGCCACCCTAGCTGTGCTCACCCAACTGCCGCTGGCCATCGGCGTCGGGTACGTGCTTTCGGTGGTATCGCTCATCGTAGTGATCCGCTTTGGTATTTGGAACTCACTTGCTCTGACCATCATTGGCACCATTGTCTCGGTGACGGTAGGCGGCGATGTCCTCGCGAAGACTGTACTTTGGCTCATTGCCTTCCCCGCCTGGCCGATGAATGCGGATTCTCCTGGCCGCTACGCCTGTGCTGCGATAATGACGCTGCTTTTCGCCGCCATTACTTCGTGGGCCGCCAGGCGATTGCTGCGCACACGGGCACTTCGCCCTACCGATTAAATAACTAAGGCCCGCGGGGACTCCGCGGGCCTTAAATTATGCGAGCTTAAAGCTCAGAGGGAGATAAGCGCTTGGGCAGGACCACCGGGCGGGCATTAGAAAGGCCCTCCACCACGCGGATGACCTGGTTGGAGTAGCCAAACTCGTTGTCGTACCAGACATAGAGCACCAAGTGCTTGCCGGAAGCGATGGTGGCGATACCATCAACGATGCCGACATTAGTATTACCCACGAAGTCGCTAGAGACGACCTCTGGGGAGGCAATGTAGGAAATCTGCTGGCGCAGATCCGAATGCAGGGAGACATTGCGCAGGAAGTCATTGACCTCATCGCGGTCGACCTCTTGCTCCAGCTCCAAGTTAAGCACCGCCATAGATACGTCCGGAGTGGGAACGCGGATGGTGTTACCGGTCAGCTTGCCTTCGAACTCAGGCAGTGCCTTAGCCACAGCCTTGGCGGCACCGGTGGCGGCGAGCACCATGTTCAGGCCAGCGGCGCGGCCACGGCGCTCGCCCTTGTGGTAGTTATCAATGAGGTTTTGGTCATTGGTAAACGAGTGCGCGGTTTCCACGTGGCCGTGGGCTACGCCGTAGCGGTCATTGATGACCTTGAGCACTGGGGTGATGTCGTTGGTAGTACAGGAGGCTGCCGACAAAATGCTGTCAGACTCCTCGATAATGCTGTGGTTAATTCCGTAGACGATGTTCTTCACATCGCCCTTGCCCGGCGCGGTGAGCAGAACCTTGGAAACGCCCTTGGACTGCAGGTGCTGTGACAGCCCCTCACGGTCACGCCAGCGGCCGGTGTTGTCGATGACAATCGCATCGTTGAGGTCGTACGCGGTGTAGTCAACAGTAGCCGGGTCATTGGAGTAGATGACCTGGATCGGGGTGCCGTTTGCCCAAATAATGTTGTTTTCGCGGTCAACCGAGATAGTGCCGTCGAATGCACCGGGGACAGAGTCACGGCGCAGCAGCGAAGCACGCTTGACGATGTCGTCGTGGGAGACCAGGAAATTGTTGCCGTCCAGGTGGGTCGTGTGCTGCGGTGGCCTGCCCGCCCGCTGCGCGAGGCGCTGGGGCTGGTGACCGGGAAATGAGCAGGAGCATGAAAAAGAAATTGGGCTACGTCGTCCTCGGCTTCCTGCTGGCCGGTGGCGGCGGAGCCGCTGCGGAAATCGACCCCAGCCAGCTACTCCACCTATTAGGAGGTCTGCTTGTGAGTACACGGGAAAACGTCACAGTGACGCTTAGATTGGAGGTAGCGGCATGAAATCGGTAATCCTCGACGTGCCGCCGTTTCACAGCGACGGCGCGCAAAGAGAGTTCGAAGAATTTTCTTCCACACTTCCCGGCCCGGAGCTAATTACCGCGAAATATGGCGGCGGCCGCCCGCACCCGCGTGATGTGTCGCGTCTAGCGTATGCAGCCTGCACTACACTGGCACTGCTGACCGTGTGGCTGTGGCTGCCGCACGGCACCAGTGGCAGTGGTGAGACGGTGACAGCTAGTCCGACCTCGACAGCCACCTCTACTCCGTCGCCTACGCCGTCCACTACATCGTCGCCGTACGAGCGCGGGCAGAAGCTTGTGGACCACCTCGGCCAAGTCCGCCCCTACCGTCCCGACATATTAAAGGCCTGCTTCCAGTGGGTCGGCACTGGCACCCCGCCCGCTTTCCAAGTGAACTCTGACCCGGACGCGGACACCTACCTGGTGCCCGACGGCTGTGACTCCGGCTGGCGCGAGGAGCTGCCACAGGAAGCGTGGGTATGCGGCGAGGCACTGGACGAGGGGCGCGTGAAGCAGCCCTATGCCACCTATCTCCTCGCCTACACCATGATTTGCGGAGGTAACGATGAATGACGAAACCCGCGCCTTCTACCCAGTAGATAACGACGAGACGACCATCATGCAGCCGCTCGGCGACCCCGACATTGACTTCGCCCCGCCACAGGAGACGGACAACCGCGCCGGGCTGCTCGACAGGCTGGGGCTTCCCCGCCCGCAGTGGAGCCTGCCGCACATCGACACTCCGCGGTGGCTGTGGCAGCCCACCTGGCGCAGGCGGTGGCTCCGCTGGCTCGCCGTGCTCGCCGCGCTGTATCTGGTCTCGGTGCTGCTGCACAATGCTGCTGCCGGGTACACGGCGGTCGCCGCCATTGCCCTGTGGCTCGCCGCATGGTTCAGGGGTCGCCGGTACGAGGTGCGGGTACCGCCACGCAGTGCCGTGACGGTCGTGTTCGACCAGAAGACAGGGCGCGGGCGCTTCGCTGATTTGGACGACGCTTTAGAGGCTGGCGGCCTGGCGAAGACCACCTACGACGAGAATGGCAAGGCTTTCCACACGGGCTGCTGCACCGTGTCGCTGACCCCACTAGCGGAAACTGGCGACGTGGAGGCGCGAGTGTCCGCGCCGTCGCAGTACCGCCTCGCTGACTTGGAAAAGAATGAGGAGCGCATTCGTCGCCGCCTCAATGTGAAAGACCTTTTTGATTTTCATATCGACCAGTCAAACGGCAATTTTGTGTTCACCATGACGACCGCTGACCGGCCGGACGCGGAGGTCGCAACGGAGTCATGGACAAACGTTTAGGAGTAAGAAAATGGCTAAAGATTTTTTCGCCGGACTCGGCGACGACACCCTGCCGCAGGTTCCCGGTGACACGGAGCAAGTAGCAGAGACGGGCACCGTGGACGAGGGTTTTGCGACCCCGCACTTATCAACGAGGCAGTCGCTGACCTCGCCAGCTACCGCGAACGCTACTCACAGCTTGCCCAGCACGTAAAGGGCGGCTCGTTCCATGAGCCGGGGGTCGGCAAGCTGCCCGCTGACTCTGTGCACGAGCTGCTGCGTATCTACGGCGCGGTGTTTTCCCCGCAGCCGTGGCACGAGCACGTGGTGCGGTTTGAGCCGGACAGCGTAGGCCTGACACTGGAACTCGACACCGGCGACGCGGTGGAAGCCCTGCGCTCCGCCGGTTTCTACGACGTAACCGGCAATGGCCTCACGGCGCAGGTCGCGGGTCACGACATGCAAGCCACCCGCGGCTATCAGCTCGTCAAGCGCGACGCGCGCGGCCTCTGGGAGCTGGTGCAGTCCACGACTGCTGGCACACTGGAACCACACCATGCACAAGCTGGGTCTCGCCTACGTCACTAAACGCGCGGACGGGGTGACCTCCTACCTCTGCCCTACTCCGCAGGGGTGGGGTGTGACAGGTGACGGTCGCGGTTACCTGTCAGTGAAAACCCCGCCGACTGTTGGGTTCGACGTTTGGAACCGGACTGTTGAAAAGCTGCGCGGTGTCGTGAAATGCGACGTTGAACTGCGCCGTTTGGCCGCTGACCGAGTGGCAATCGTCACCCCGCCGAGGGCTGCCCGCATGACCCCTGGGTGCCTGGCGCAGACGAGCAACTCCATGTAACTGGCACCGACTCGTTGGAAGAGTTTTGCGCGTCATCTGTTGCCGCGTATCCGCGCCTGGCGTGGGTGCAGGGCCGCACGGCGGACGGCGAAGTGCTGTCGGCTGCTATGGCGCGCTCACCGCACGCACTGGTCGGCGGCGGCACTGGTAGCGGTAAGTCGTTTTGGGCCTCATGGCTGCTGACTAGCTGCGTGCTCGCGGGTGCCGATGCAATGATTACCGACGGTAA
The DNA here is from genome assembly GCF_040225595.1 of Corynebacterium sp. KPL2734. NCBI lineage: Bacteria > Bacillati > Actinomycetota > Actinomycetes > Mycobacteriales > Corynebacteriaceae > Corynebacterium > Corynebacterium sp. KPL2734. Next base: position 37,444 of record NZ_JBEHFO010000005.1, read on the forward strand.
AGGTAGCTCGGACTACGTTCCCCTGGTGCAGCACCTACCCAATGTGGTGATGTACACGTCAACCGACGCGGAGCATGTCCGCCTTATCCAGTGGGTGCATGCGGAGATGGAACACCGCTACGCGCAGCAAAAAGCCGCAGCTATCTCGGGCAAGGTGTACGAGCCGCGGCTCCTTGTAGTTTTGTTTGACGAGTACGGGGCGTTTTCAAAGTCAATCAACGTGAAGAGTCACCCGCAGAAAAATCATAAGACCGTGCACGGTGTGCCAAGATTGAACTCATAAACGCCTCCACCACGCCTCTGCTTGTCGTGGGGCTCGGCAACCCTGGGCCCAAATATGAACTCACCCGCCATAACGTCGGACATCTGGTGCTAGATGAACTAGCCAGCCGGACTTCTCCGATGCCTTCGTCGTTTAGCGTGCACAAGAAATCGAATGCTGAGATTGTGCAGACTCGGTTTAAAACCTCCGATGGTGGCGAGCGACAGGTGATTCTGGCTAAGCCCCGGACGTACATGAATCTGTCGGGTGGGCCGGTCGCGGCGCTGGCGAAGTTCTTCAATGTCGCACCTACCGACGTCGTGGTGGTCCACGATGAGCTGGACCTAGACCCGGGTGTGGTGCGCCTTAAGCGCGGCGGGGGCGAGAATGGCCACAATGGCCTGCGTTCGACATCGAAGTCATTGGGCACGAAGGACTACATGCGCGTGCGCATTGGCATTGGTCGTCCTCCGAGCCGCCAGGATCCAGCTGATTATGTGCTGCGCAACTTCAATGCCAAGGAGCGCGAGGAACTCGCTTTCACCCTGCCCACCGCGGCGGAGGCAGTGGAGCTAATCGCCAGCCACGGGCTGGAAATTGCTCAAAACCAGGTGCACGGGCGGTAGTAGCTAGCGGCAAGGCAGCAAAGAGCCCCCTTCCCTCCCAGCTTTCACGGGGGGATGAGGAAGAGGGCTATTTTCGCTTTCTAGGAAGCTTCAGCCTTACAGCTCGTCGGTGTTCGTGCTGCTCGGCGTTTTCGTCGGCGGTTTCGCTCTGCCCACCGAGCGCCTGGCGGTGGGATTCGGGAAGCTGCGGCAGGGCGCCCGTGAGGGCATCGACCAGGTGATGAGGATCAGGCGCCCGAGGAGCTCCCCGTCCGACACGCCCACGACTCGGCGTAGCGGCCGCCCTTCGCCAGCAATTCATCGTGCGTGCCCCGTTCTGCGACCGTCCCGTCCTCCGAAAGCACGACGATGAGGTCGGCATCGCGGACGGTGTGCAGGCGATGGGCGACGACGATCACGGTGCGATCGCCGCGCAACGCCTCCATCGTGCCGACGATCGCCCGCTCAGTGGCCGCATCCAGCGAGGACGTCGGCTCGTCGAGAAGCACCACCGGGGAATCCTTCAGAAGCGCCCGGGCGATGGCGAGGCGCTGCCGCTCGCCTCCCGACAGCAGCGTCCCCTCCTCCCCCACCGGGGTATCCCACCCGGAAGGCAGCAGCTCCACGATGCGGTCCACCCCGGAACGCCGAGCGGCCTCGCGCAAGCGGTCCCCGTCACCGGGCCCGGAACCGAATTCGGGGTCGGCGAAGACCACGTTGTCCCGCACGGACGCGTCGAAAAGGAACGTCTCCTGGAACACCGGGGTCACCAGCGAGTTCACGCCGTCGGTGCCGATCCGAGGCAAGGGCACCCCGCCGATGAGGATCTCCCCCGAGTCCGGATCATGAAAACGCGACAGCAGCCGCATGACCGTCGTCTTGCCCGCCCCCGACGGTCCCACTACAGCAACCAGCGCTCCCTGAGGTGCACGGAAGCTAACGCCGTCGAGAACCTTCTTATCCCCGTACCCGAAGCTCACGCCGCGGAACTCCACGTCATGCCCGTTGGGCAGCTCCGGTGCGGTCGGTTCGGGAAGGGCGGGGATCGCCCGCAGGTCACGCAACGCAGCCAACGTGTTGCGGCCCGCACCGAAACCGCCGGACAACGCTCCCGCCGTGGTGATCGGTCCGGTGAACTGGACGACCACGATGAGCATTGGCGCCAACTGCGCCGGCGCCATCCCGCCCGTCGCAGCGACTGCTACGGCGACGATTACCGCCGCCGTGAACACCGCATGGACGACCGAACTCAACCGTCCGATGGCCGCCCCCTGCGTCGACGTCGCCTTCGCGAACGTATCGTGTTGGGCCCGGATCGCCTCATCCACCATCGCGTCCGCCGCCGAACCGTCGCTCGCGGCGCGAATCGCCTGCTGGCAGCGGGTGAACTCGATCAGCCTGCCGGAGACGGCAGCGACGGCGTCAGCATGCGCTTCGTCCGACTCCCCGCCGACCCGGCCAATGGCCCGGTAGGCGAAGAAGAGCACCGGCGCCGACGCGACGAGAACCAAACCGACGCGCCAATCCACCGCCAGAATTCCGAAGGCGATGACGGTCGGCGCAACCACCGCGGCGATGACGGGCCGCAGGATCACGTGCGGCACGGACGCCGCGAACGCGATACCCGACGACGCCATCTCCGAAAAGCGGCCGGCCGTGGACTTGGTGACGTACCCGAGTGGCAACGTCAGCACGCGTTTGCCCAGGGAACGCAGCAGGGACGACAGCACCGCTGCGGAATTCGCCCTGCCGACCGTCCCCGCGGCGAGGGACAGCACCGCATGGGCGACCGCGAGGCCGGCGATGACGCCGGTGAAACGCCACGCCGTCACATCATCTCCCTCGGCCAGAGCCGACAGCAGCGGCAGCAGCGCGACGAACGCCGCTCCCTGGGCCAGCGAGGCAAGCGCGGCCAACGCAATGAGCCACGCCAGCGTCATTCTCGAGCGCCGATCCGTCATCGACCACAAGTCTCGAATCATCGGTTCCCCGCCTTTTCATCGTCTGATTCAGTGCCCCGCGGAGCGGATGGTTCGTCGTCGAGCGCGAACGCGCGCCACAAATCCCGGTAGCGGCCACCGCGCGCAAGCAACTCGTCGTGGGTACCCGCCTCCGCGACCGCTCCCCCATCGAGAACGAGGATGCGGTCGGCGTTGCGGATCGTGCTCAACCTGTGCGCGATCACAATCACCGTCCGCGAACGGGCCAAACGCTCGATTGCGGACTGGATGAGGACCTCGGAAGCCGGATCCGCATAAGCGGTTGCCTCATCGAAGATGAGCACCGGCGCGTCCGTGACGATCGACCTCGCGATGGCCACGCGCTGCGCCTCACCGCCGGAAAAGGTCACGTCGACGTTGACCACCGAATCCAGACGCTTCGGCAGCGCCGCGATGACCGCATCGAGGTTCGCGAGCTTCGCGGCCGCCATGATTTCGCCGTCGGTGGCGTCTCTCCTGGCTAGCCGGATGTTCTCCCGCAACGGCAGCGTGAGCAACTGCGGATCTTGGAACACCACCGACACCGAGCGGTGCACGTCGCGCACGGCGATGTCGCGAAGATCGGCGCCGCCCAGCAGCACCGAGCCTTCAACGGGGTCGTGGAAACGCGCCAACAGCCGGGCGACGGTGGACTTTCCGGAACCGGAGGACCCCACCAGCGCAGTGAGGGTCCCCGGTTCGAACGTCGCGGACATCCCGTCGAGGACCCGCGGCCCATCGCCGTAGGAGAAGACCAGGTTCCGGACCTCGAGCGCGCCTCCGCGCACGGGCACCGGATCGGCGGGCACGGCGATTGGCGGCGTGCCCAGCACCTCCGCGATGGACTTCAGGGCGGCAATCCCCGCGATGATGGGTTCGGAGTTCATGGCCACCCGCACGATCGCCGCGGAGAGTCCAAGGCTGAGAACCAGCCCGGCGACGAGACCCTCCGGTATGCCGCCCGCGGCGTCCCTCAGAGCGAGGCCGGCCCAGCACACCACTGCGAGGACTGTGATCGGGGACGTCACCACGTCGATGAACCCGAGATAGATGTTCGACTGCCGGGACCAGGCGGACCACGCGCGGACGAACGACAACGCCGCGGCATCGTAGCGACCCGCGCCCTGGTTGGCGCGTCCGAAGGACTTCATCACCGGGATACCGCGCACCAACTCGATGACCGCGGCCGTCACTCCTTCGGAGGCTCGCTCGTAGTCGCGCTGAAGACCGGCTCCGCGCGAAATCATCACGCCCATCAGGGCGAAGGTGACCAGCACCGGGACGATCGCCACCGCCGCGATCCGCCAATCCACCGCGACGAGCGCGATGAGGGAAAGCAGGGGAACCAGCACCGCCACCACGGTCTCACCGACGGTGTGGCCCATGAGCTGGTGGACAGCCGCGACGTCCTTCTCAACCGACCCGATGATTCCCGACGAGCGCCGGGCGTCCAGCCAGCCCAGCGGCAACTTCCGGATTTGGGCGACCAGCCGGCGCCGGAGGTGGAGCTGCAGGTCGTTATCCGCCCGGTGCGAGAGCATGCCGGCGGCGCCGTCCGCGGCCATGCGCACCGTTGCGGCGACGACGATGACAGCCACGGCCAACCACGTCCGATGCTCCGGGGCCTCCGGGTACGTCATCGCGATGTCGATGATGCCGACCAGCGAAGCGACGGTAGCCACCGACGACAGGACGGATAACGCGACCACCGCACGCATCCGCGTCCGGATCGGGGCGAGCAGCGACCACGGGCCTACGGTCCCGTCCACGGCGCTCACTTGCCCGCCTCCCCGATCGCGCTTTTCTTCGTGAGAGTGCAGAAGTACACCATGCCGGCGTGTGAGGCTCCGCCCAGCTTCAGCCCGTTGGCTTCGGCGAGGTCCTCGAGCTCGCTGCCCCGGAACACCCGGTGGCCCATCTTCGCCATGACGGCCATGTCGACCCGCTCGTTCACGTCGGGATCCTCGGCGAACGTCTGCACGTAAGCGATGCCGCCGTCGGCGAGCAGACCGGCGACCCTGCCGAGCGCGGCACCCGCATCCTTCATTTGGTGGAGCGCGCCGCACACCCAGATTTCATCGGTCCTGCCGGGCTCTCCCGCGAGCGGCGCGAGGACGTCGGCGACGTGGAATTCCGTCCGGGCCCCGAGCCTTTCGACGGCGGCGCGTTCGCGGGCGATGCGGATCGCATTGGGCGACAGGTCGTAGCCGACGATGTTCGCCCTGCGATAGCGAGGCTCGGCGGCGAGCATGCGGGCGAGCCACCCGGTTCCGCAACCGAGGTCGAGAACCCGGGCCGGCGCATCCGGCCCGGGATCCAGCGCACGGAGCTTCCGATACACGGCGGCGGCGTCCATCGGTTCACGCGCATAGCGGCTGAGGAACCTCGGCTGGACCTTGTCCTCGTAGGCCGCGAGGAGTCTGCGGTTGTTCTGGACGATCTGGGCAATCGACTTCATCTGGTTCTGTCTCCGGGGTGTGTGGGCCGCGTCCACGCGGCGGTTTCGGGTTAGGTGCTCGGGTTCGCGGGCCGTCGTCGGCGGCGCCGCCCCCGTGGACGTGCCCGTCATGCAGACTCCCCCGGCCTCGTTTTCACGGCGATGCCCCACGCCGCGAGCACGGCGATGCCTAAGAACCAGGCCGCGCAGACCACCAGACCCGCAGCCCCGGTGCCGTTGACGGCCTCGCCTGCCGCGGATACGGGGGTGTGCCCGGCGATTCCGCGCAGGAGGGGACGGAAGTGGTCGGCGGGCATGAGCACCGTGTTGACGAACATCGCAACGATGATTAACGGGATGAGGGCCACGGAACCCTGGGGGCTGGTGATGGAGAACGCGATGTACGTGCCGGTGCATGCGGCCGCCGCGGCAACCATCGCCCCGGTCACCGCGATCCTCCACCACCAGGACACCTCCGGGGGGCCGTCGGAAAGCAAGGCGGCCACCGCCGCGACGACGGCCGTCATCGCCATGATCCGGATGAACTCGGCAATGATCCGTGCGGCTGGCACGGCCGCGTACGGTGACGGCATGGTGATTAACCGCTCGTGGAAGCCATTGCTGCGTTCAACGAACACGGTGGACGATCCCGTGATGGCCAGGATGAACGCCCACGCCGTCACGACCAGGATGACCGCGTTCCGGAGTTCGAACTCTCCGGTGAGCTGCCTGACCAGGCCACCGAACATACGGTTGACGATGAACAGGTACACGAGCGGAGCAATGAACGTCATGAACCAGAAGTCGGGGCGCCGCAGCCAAATGTGGGCGATGCGCCGCAGATGCACGAAGATGGCGCCGATCATGATTCGCTCCTCGAGGTGAACCGGCGGATGAACAGGACGATTCCGGCGACCACCGCGACACCGAGCCACAGGGCTGCCTCTTCCCCGGCGCTATCCGGGAAGGCGTCCGGGGACGCCGCCCTGATCACCTCGATCATCGGCGAAAACGGCATGTGACGTACGACGTCGCGCAGGTAGCCGTCCAAAGCGGTCGCCGGAATGAACGCGGTGGAGAACATGAGCAGCAGCATTTCCAGCGCCTGGATCGATGAGGCCGTCGACACCGGGGCGGGCACCATCAGGATCACCCCGTCCGTGACCAGGGACAGGACCGCCGCGGCGAGCAGCGACCACAGGACAGTCCACGCGACGTCACCGACAGCCATGTCGAGGCCGCAGGCCCACGCGACGACCAGCAGCGCCGCGATCGACGCGGACATCCGCAGCACATCGGTGGCGAGCCTGCCGGCGACATAGCCGCCTGTGGCCCCGGGCAACACGCGCACGCGGTCAACGAGCCCGGATTCGACGTCCTGTCCCACCGCCATCGCCGACGCCGCGGCGGTGAACATCGCCGCCTGGAACAGGCAGCCGCCGAGCACGAAACGCAGGTACCCGAAGCCGGATTGCCCCGCCGAGTATCCAAACACCGCGTACAGGCACAGCAGGAAGAGGGGCGGAACTACGAACATGGAGATCAGCGACGCGGTGTTGCGTCGCAACAGCAGCAGATCCCGACGGAGAAACGCCGCGACCGACGTCGCACTCATCGCGCCGCACCCCCCGCGTTCATCGATATGAACACCTCGTTGAGGGTGGGTGACGACACGCTCAGCGAATCCGGCGACGCTTCCGAGGCCTCCATCGCCTGCGCCGCCGCCTCGAGGACCCGCGGTCCGGGGTCGACGTCGAGGGACACCGACTTCCCCGCGACGCGGGCGCCGTCTAGGCACGTTCCCCCGAGGCAGCAGGCGAACGCCTCCGCCTCGGCGGCGGTCGCGAAGGACACGCGGAGCACGTGCGACCCGAAGTCGCGGCGCAATTCCTCCGGCGTTCCGCTGGCGACGATGCGGCGATCCTTGAGCAGATGGACGTGGTCGGCCAGCGCCTCCGCCTCTTCCAGGTACTGGGTGGTCAGCACCAGGGTCATTCCGTCGTCGCGCAGTTGCCGGATGAAGCCCCACAGCTCTTCGCGGCTGACAGGGTCCAGCCCCGTTGTGGGTTCGTCGAGGAACAGCAGCCTGGGCACGACGCACAGCGACGCGGCGATGTCGAGACGGCGCCGCATGCCACCCGAATAGGCCGACGCCAGCGTCGAGGCACTGTCCGCGAGCGAGAATTGCGCGAGCAGTTCCGTCGCGCGGGCGGCCGCGGCGGCGCGGTCGAGCCCGCGCAGCCGCCCGAAGAACTCCAGGTTCTCCCGGCCGGTGAGGTTCTCGTCGATCGCCGCGAATTGGCCGGTGGTGGCAATGTCGGCGCGCACGCCCGCCGGGTCCTCTTTCACATCGCGCGAGAAGATGCTCACCTCGCCGGAGTCGGCGGTGATGAGCGTCGACAGGATTCGGATGAGGGTGGTCTTGCCTGCACCGTTGTGGCCGAGGAACGACACGATCGCCCCGGCGGGCACGGTAAAACTCACGCCGTCGAGCACATGCTTGCGCATCCGGGCGCCGCGCTTTCCCTTGCGCCCGCCGTCCGGCGGGGCACCTGCCCCGCCTTCGGGCGGGGTGCCCGCATTGCCCGCAATCGGGTAGCTCTTCGTGAGGTCGCGGACGACGATCGCCGCACCTCGTTCAGCTTGATCCGTCATCGTTTCCCCTTTTCTTTGGTATCGCAGTGGGCCGCTGTCGGCAGCGGCCCCGTGGTCGGGTTGTCATGCGGCACCTCGATATGGATGCCCGCATCGCGGGCGAAGGCGAGGACCGGTTCGAGGAGCCGGGGGTGGCCGACGAGATCCCGGCACCCCGGCGCGACCGGCTTCCCCGCGACCGCCACAACGGTGGCGGCAGCAATCGCCGCGGTCATTTTGTAGGAACCCGGGCCGGTCGCCCGGACGACGGTCGTCTCGGCCGTCGGCCCCGCATCGCCCGCGCCGGCGGACGACAGTGCGACGACCAGCTCGGCGGGTTGCGGAGTGCCCTTCACCCGCGCCTTCCGCGATGTCACGGCCGCCCCGAGACGGGCGAGCAGACCGGAGACAACGGGCATCGCGTACAGTCTCGACGTGCAGATCTTCTCCACCGACTCATCGGGGAGAGCATCGAAGGCGACGTGGTAGGAATAGCCGCGGATCGAGGGGCACACCTCGCGTACGACGTCGATGTCCGGGCATTCATAGCCGATTCCGCTTTGCGACGACACCGGGTTGCGCCGCACTTCGACAATGGCGCCGCCGAGCATTGCGCGGTATCCGCCGCGAATGGTCCGGAACATCGACTCGACCGACGCGGCCCCGGATTCCTGGTCGGCGCCGATTCGCAGATCGACCCGCACATCGCGGACCTCTTCGACCCCCGCAGCGCGGGCCCCGAGAATCAACAGTGCCGTCGACAAGCCTGGGCACAGGCCGAACCCGGTGAGCACGGGAACCCCCTCCCGCCGGGCATCCCCGTCGAGAGCCATGATTGCGCGGCGGGCGTCGATCGAATCGTTGACGTCGATGTACCCGGTACCTGAGTCGATGCAAGCACGGGCGAGTGAGTCTGCGTGCACCTCGAACGGGCCGGTGCAGTTGACCACCCAATCGTGTTTTCGGAAGACCCTGCAGATCTCGTTGTGGCCGGCGGCGATCCTCAGCGGGAAGTGCCGCCCCGGGCCATCGTCTGGCTTCTGCCGGGAAGTGTAGGCCAGCTCAATCCCGTCGACGACGCCGAGCATCCCCCGGACGAGCCGTCCGGTGACGCCGGTACCTCCGGCCACCAGCACTTTCACGGGTTCGCCCGCGTCGCGGTCCCGTGCTTCCCCGCCGTTTCGTCGGTCAGTCATTTTCCATCTCGTTTCCCCGGTCCCGCGACCGGTCGATTCCTTCGGACGACGGGTCCGCTGCCCTGTCGTCCGTTTCCGGCGCCCGGCGCCGGCGTTCGATGTACTCCCCGATGAGGGCCCCGGTCAACGCGGCATCCTCTCCGAGGACGAACGAATAGTGGTTTCCCGCGACGCCGGCGACGCAGAGGTCATCGACGAGGTGGTCCCGCCACTGGTCGTGGTTGTGAGTCTCGCCGTCATCGGGGAGAACGAACAGCGCCTCCCTCACCCGCCCCCCGGGCCGGTACCGGGTGCGGGCATCGATGAGCGAGCGCAGCGAGTTGAACTCCGTCGCCGTCACCCGGTCGCCGGAAAGCCCAAGGTCCTCCAGGAGCGTCGGTGCGACCGCTGCGGCCAGGGCACGCAAACGGGCCCCCCGTTCCCCGTCGGTCTCGTCGACCCCGCCGAACTCCGCCCAGAGGCGGGCAACCGGCGTTCCGTGCGGGAGATCGGCAATCGAGGGCACCACCCGGGACAGCAGCCCCTTTTCGGATTCCGCGCCGAAATCCCCGACGTCGACCGCGATCCCCGGAGCCAGGCTGTCGAGAAACACCAGCGCGGGATCAAGATCGGCCAAACGGAGCACCATCTCGGCCGCGATGGTGCCGCCGAGGCTCCATCCGACGATCGCCGGGGCGGCACCGTCGACGAGCACCTCGCGGACCCGGCCCGAGTAGTGGGCCGCGATGTCGCCGATGCCGATGGCGTGGGGGAATGGTCTCTCGAACTCCGCGAAGCCGACGCCCCACACCTGCCCGCCACCGGGGATCGCGAGGGCCAGGTCTCGGTAGATGTCGACGGTGCCGAATCCGCCGTGGACGAGGAAGATCGGGCGCGCCTCATCGCCGCTGCGCAATAGGACCAGCGAATGGTCCGCGGCCGACGCGCCGGGGTCATCCACGTCCCGCCGGTCGGTCGGCGTGGCCGTCGACTGGCCGACGAGCTCGGCCACGCCACGTGGCGTCGGCTTGGCCAGCGCTTCCGCGAGCGGTACCGACGCCCCGGTGATGTCCTGGATCCGCTGCATCAGATTCACGAATCCCAGGGAGTCGTAGCCGAGGAGGAACAGGTCGTCGTCCGCGCCGGCTTCAGCGCCGCCTAGGTCGGCCCGGACCATCCCGGTGATGACCGTCAGGTATTCGCGAACTCGGCCCATCAGGTCCCCGGATGCGATCCTCGAGATCGAGCCCGACCTGTCGCGCTCCGCCGATGACGCACCCGCGACGCCGTCGCCGATCGCCCCACCGCTGGAAGAAGTGCCCCCGACCGCCAGGCGCAGGCGCCGAACCTGGCCGACGCTCAGCGGCGCCGCTTCGGGGCAGCCCCCGGCGAAGCCCGACACCGACCTGATGTAGTGGTCGAAGATGTCCTCCACCAGTTCCGGTTCCAGGATCTGCTCGACGAAATCCCAGGCGACGTTGATACGCCCGCCGACCTCCATCACTTGGTTGTCCAACAGCACCTGCGGGGTCTGGGAGATGGCGTAATCGACGTCACCCAGGACGTGGGCATCCCTACCCGAGCCATCGCCTGCCGCGGAACCCTCGCCGAACAGCAACGAGGTGTACACGAACGGCGCGATGGCCTGTCCGACGGGCAGACCCCGGTGGCGCGCGATGGCGCCGAGCAACGACACCCCGGAGTACCCGGCCGCCATGTGCCCGAGCAGCCGGTCTCGCAGTTCCGCCGTCCACCAACGGAGGTCATAGTCGGCGGCCGCTTTCACCGGCATCAGAATGACGCCGGTGAAATCACCGAAGACGCCGGCGAAGTCGGCGATTTCGGGATCACGGTTGTACGTGGTGATGTTGATGCCGACCGAATCCCCCCTCGACCACAGCGACAGGCTCGTCGCATAGCAGGCGAGAAGCAGTGCGGACACGCTGCCGTCGGCGGCGCTGGCCCGTTCCCGCAACAGTGCGGTTTCCTCAGCGGTGAACGTGTGCGACAGGCGACGCATCCGCGGCACATCCACGTCCGCGGCCGCACCGATTGATGGAAGGGTGTTGCCGGGCGGGAAGTCCTCGACCACCGTCCGAGTCAACGTCTCATCGCCGCGCCCGACCGCCGAAGCCTCCCGGCGCTTCATCTCCAAGACGTACGTGCGGTAGTCGCCGGTGACGGGCGGAAGCTCCGTTCCCCGGTACAGCTTGTCCAGGTCGTCGATGAAAATCCGTTGGCTCGCCCCGTCTCCGATGATCATGTCCACGCTGAAGAACAGGCGGTGCCGCCCGTCCGGGAGCGCGAACGCCGACAGATGAAACAAGGGCCAGCTGCCCAGATCGAATACCTGGTGGCTCAGCTCATCGCGCTTGCGCCGCACCGCCTCGACCACGGTCGCCTCATCGGCGGCCCGGTAGTCGGCGACGGCAATGCGGTAGCGCGGAACCTCCGGCAGAATCCGCTGCGTGGCTTGTGCGGTGAACACGACGCGCAGCATCGGATGCCTGCGGATGAGGTTGTCGAGGGCGTCCTCCAGGCGGTCGATGTCGGTACCGGGTTCGGTGACGGATTCGATGTAGTAGTGCTCGGTGACGCCGCCCAGCTCGAACCCGGAGTTCCGGCCGACGTAGTAGGCCTTCTGCATGTCGGTCAGGGGGAACGGCGCGTGGGGGTCGTCCCCGAATTGTTCCACCGGATCCTTCCCGTGGGCACTCGCGGAGGATTCTCGGGCACCTCCTGCGGCTGAACCGGCACCGCCGGCACAATCGAGGGAAGACACTGCCTCGGCGACGGCTCCAGACTCGGCACCGGACTCCCGCATGGCCTCCGAGACAAGGCCGGCGATGTGCGCGATGGTCGGGTCGGCTATGACGTCGCGGAAACGGAGCCGGACGCCCGTCTTCTGCCGGATCGCGCGCATCATAACCTGGAATTGCAGAGAATCGCCGCCGCGGCGGAAGAAGGACTCTCCCGCGCCGCACGCCGGATCCGCCCCACTCGTCGACGGGGCTTCCCCGAGGATCTCGTCGAAGACTCCGGACACCAACTCGATCGCCCCGGGGGCGGCGACGGAACCAGCCGCGCCCGCGGCTCCGGCCTCCGCCCCGGCGACCTCGCCATCGGCCGTTGCCCCGCCGCCCGCGGCACCGACGTGCCTACGAATTTCCTCCTGATCCAGTTTCCCGTTGACGGTGACGGGCAGGTGCGCCACGGGCAGCAGGACCGTCGGTACCATGTACGCTGGCAAGCAGCGGGCGAGCTCGGCCCGGACGGCATCCCGCGAGCCGGTCATGTCGTCCGCCGGAACGTAAAGGCACGCCAGGAGTCCCCGACCGCCCGATTCGACGACCGCCGCCATCGACGCGGTCACCAGGCCGGACCGCTCGAGGACCGATTCGATTTCTCCGAGTTCGACGCGGAAGCCCGCGATTTTCACCTGACGATCGCGGCGGCCGAGAAATTCCACGAAACCCTCCGCGTTGAAGATGCCCACGTCTCCGGTCCGGTAGCAGCGCCCGATGCCTGGGACATCCCCGAAGGCGGCAGCGGTCCGCTCCGGATCGGCCGCATACCCCTGCGCGACGCCGAGACCGCTGATGTGGATTTCCCCCGGCACGCCGACGGGGCAATGCACCCCGTCGGGCGCGAGCACGTGGATGCCCTGGTTCGCCAGCGGGTACCCGTAGGGAATGCGGTTTTCCAGGCTGTCGCGTTGCAGCGGGCAGTGGATGGACCAAATGCTTCCTTCGGTCGCACCGCCGAGGCTATTGATCGACGCGTTCGGGAACATGTCCATGGCGCGCGCCGGAAGCCCCGCTGCGATGCGATCGCCGCTGAGCAATACGGTGCGCACATCCGGGAACACGTCGTCGTCCGCCGCCCGGACCAGGGCGAGCTCCAAAAGGGCGGGCGCGGAGTTCCACAGCGTGACCCGCTCTTCCCGCAAGACGTCGAGGATTTCATCGGCGTCGCGCTCGTCTCTGACCATCGTCACCGTCGCGCCTGCCGCGAACGCCCCGAACACGTCGTAGACCGACAGGTCGAATCCCAGCGACGATAATCCGATGATGCGATCGGCGGAGGTGACCCCATACCGCCGGTTCACGTCGAGGATGGTGTTGATGCAGTTGCGGTGACTGATTCGCACACCCTTTGGCCGGCCCGTCGTCCCCGAGGTGAAGATTACGTAGGCAAGGTCGTCAGGGGCAGTGCCAAGCGAAGGGTGCGCACCCGCGCTGCCCGCGCGGTCGCAGACTTCCGCGGCTGCGGGCTTGCCGACGCCCGCCACTCCGCTTTGGTCCAGTTCATCGATCACGCCGGTGTCCAGAATCGGGCCCGACGCACCTGAGGCTTCCACGACGTATTCCTGTCGCTGGGCCGGCATGCCCGCGTCGACGGGGACGAATGCGGCTCCCGCACGCAATGCGCCGACCATGTTAACGATGTCGTCGGGATGCTTGGTGTAGCGCACGATCACCGCGTCCCCCGCCCCGACGCCGGAATCTGAGAGATGGCGGGCGATGCGTCCGGCCCGGGCCCAGACCTCGGCGTAGGTGTACGAGATGCCCCGGGCGGCGAGGCGCACGGCCGGCGCGTCCGGAGTCGCCGCGTATGCGGCTTCGACAAGCGAAACCAGGGTGTCATCGTGGATCGGGCCCGCAGCGTCGTTGTAGCGGGCGACGGCCCCCTCCGTCTCCGCATGACGGATGGGCAGAGCCTCTCCCCCCTCCGCCACCACGTCCAGGGCCTCCGCAACGACCCCGAACATCGCATCTGCCGCAGGGAAGTAATCGTCGACCACGTCCCACGACAACGTCATCCCGCCCGATGCCGGCATCACTTGGATGTCGAGGCACACCTGCGCGGTTTGCGTGTAGATGCGTTCGATGACCGGGCTGCGCCCGCTGCCCCGCTCGCCGCCGAGGTAGCTGGTGAACACCACCGGAGCAGTGGCCTGGGTCTGATTGGCCGCGTCCCGGAGGAATCGCTGTAGCACCTCCACACCGGAAACGCCGCGGTGGGACAGCCCTTCACGGATGTCCAGGTCGATCGCCTCCGCCAACCCGTCGATGGCCGCGGCTCTCCCGGCGTCGACGCCGATGAGCATCGATGAAGTGAAATCTCCCATCACCCTCGTGCCCGCGGCGAGGCCGCTGCGTTCGCTGACAGTCACGTTGACCGTCAACGCCGATTCGGGCAGCCACCTGCAGACGACGGCGGCGTTGACGGCCATTACCAGCGACGACAGGGTAACTCCAATGCGGCGGGCCCGTTCGCCGAGCTTGGCGGTGATCTCCGCGTCGAGCACCGTGCCCAAGCGCCGGGTCGACCAATCGTCGTCACCCCTCACGGCCGCCGGGAACTCCGGGCGCCGCGGCAGATCTGCGGCCTTCTTCTCCCAATAGGCGAGGTCCTCGGCCCGTTTCCCTTCGCGCCGGCGCGCAGAGATTGCCGCCAGGGCATCCCCATATTTGGAAGCCGGAGCCGGCGGCTCCCCGGCCAGCAGAGATTCGAGCTCGTCGAAGAACAGGTACACCGAACCCGCATCCATGACGATCATGTTGAAGTAGATGAACATCCTGCACCCGCCCGCATCTGCGAGCAGCCTCGCGGCGACCATGGGACCGTCCTCGTTCGACGATCGCGCCGCGGTTCGCATGTCCCGACGGCTCTCCCCCACCGCCGCGTCGACATCGTCGCCGGACCCGACTACCTCGACGGTGGCGAGGCACGCGCCGGTCGGGCTCAAGACCCCGGCATCGACGTCGAGCCGATGGAACAGTACGTCGTGACGCCCGAAGACCACCCGCACGGCCTCCTCCACCTGCGGCAACGAATAGTCGTGCCGGGATTCCGCGTAAATGTACGTCGCTTGGCCGCCAAGCTCGATGTCCTCGTCCGCGCCGAGCAGGTAGGCGGTCTGGATTGGATTGAGCGGGACCGCATCCGCGGGACCGGCCCCATTTTTGCCGGCACAGCCGTCATCCGACTCACCCGTCGCTACAGCGGGGTCGGCCCCGGCAGCGGCGCCTGCGGCAGATCCGGCATCAGCGCCACCCCGGGCGGCGTCGATGACGGCCGCCAAATCAGCGACCGTGACCCCGGGGTCCATCGCCGCGTAATCGATGGTCACCCCGTACTCGTCCTCCAGCGCCAGCAGCATCTGGAGGAAAGTCAGGGAGTTCGGGATGTGGTCGCGGAGTTTCACGTCCGCCGAATCCAGGTGCACGCCGATGGCGTCGGCGATGGACTCCGACAGCTGTTCGGGGGCGACTCGGTCCCCGGTGCGAGCTCCTCCCACGGCGGTAGATGCGACGGCCGGCGCGATCGTTTCATTGGTCATCGTCATCTCCTCAGAGCAAAGCCTCGAGCTTGCGACGGAGCTTCTTGCCGTTCGACGCGACGGGCAGCTCGTCGACCCACAGAACCCGGGAGACGGGCACCCCGGCGACGCGCATCAGTTCGGTCGTCGCGGACCGGGCCACCGCCTGTTCAGAGATCGGAGGTTCATCCCCGTCCGATCGCCCGGCACCGGTCGCATCGTCGGCCTTACGATCGGTCGGGGTCCGCCTGGCCAAGAACACGGCGATCTCCTCTTCGCCCGTGGCTGGGTTGCTCCGGCCGAGAACGGCAACATCGCGGTCAAGCGCATTCTCCAGCACGGCTTCCAAATCAGCCGAATAGTAGTTCCGGCCGTTGACGAAGATGATGTCCTTCTTCCGGCCGAGGACGAACAACTCGCCGTCGCGGAGAATGCCCATGTCCCCCGTTGCGAACGCCCCGTCATCGGTGAGCTCGTGCTCCACGATCCCCTCTGCTGTGATCGCGGCTCGGGTCATCGGAGCGCCGGCGATGTGGATTTCACCGACGGTGCCGTCGCCGAGGACCCCGCCCCCGTCATCGCGGATGGTCAACGAGATCCCCGGGACGGCCTTGCCCAAGGCGACGAACTCAGCTCCGGACTCGCTCTCGATGTCCTCGAAACGCTGCCCCGTGGCGATGCCCGTCCGGTCAAGTCGCACCGTGGACAGACCCGAGTAGATGTCCCGGGTCGTAACCAGGAGGCAAGCTTCGGACATTCCGTAGGCGGAGGTCAGGGCATCCTCCCGGAGGCCCATGGCGGACATCGCCGCGAGGAACTTCCGGGCCAATGGAGCGTCGATGGGTTCAGAACCGCTCATCAGCTTCTGGACGTTGGAGAAGTCGTAACCGTGGTCATCCCCGAGGGGCCGGCGCTCGAGATGGCGCAGGAAATGCTTGAACGCGAAGTTCGGGCACACTGTCACCGTCGGCTGGTGCCTGGTCACGGCCTCGAACCACCTCGGGGGATCGGCGACCACCTCGGAAACCGGCAGCAACACCTGGTCGTACCCACGAAAAAGGGCGTAGACGTGGAAACCGATCAGCGAAAGGTTGTGGGTCAAAGGCAGCCACGTGAGCATCTTGTTCTCGTACCGGTGCGCGTGGCGTGGGATCGTCGCGCGCAGACCGTTCAGCACGGACTCGTTGGTTACGATGACGCCCTTTGGCGATCCCGTGGAGCCGGACGAAAACTGGATGAGGGCTTCGCCGGCCGTCCCACCTCGCACCGGGAACGCAGGGACCGCCCCGTCGCCATCCCCGGAATCCACGTCCCCCGCCTGGGAGAAGTCCGATTCAGCATCACCCGGCATCGCCGCACCCGGATCCGCGGCAGCGTCATTGACGATGGACACGTCGAGCAGCCGGTCCTCGCCCACGACCACGGCACCGTTTGCGCCGGTGAGCAGCGTGTGACTGCGTTCGTCGACCAGGATCGGGGCCCCGGGCATCATGTCCGAGAGCGTCCGCACCCTGTCGACGTCAACCGGGCCCGACACCGGCGGCGCAAGCGCCGGAACCGCGCCGGCGTAGACGCAGCCCCAGAACGCCCGGATGAGCCCGCGGTTCTCCGAAACTTGGAAGATCACGCGATCACCGGGGCCGATGCCGGCTTCAGCCAACCGAGTCGCAGCCGCCACCGCCTCCGCGTGGACCCGGCCATACGGGACGAAGACGTCCCGCCGATTCTCGACGAAGGTGATCCCCTTTTTCGTCTCATCGGCCTTGTCCCGAAGCACGTCGCTGATGGTCCGGATCGTGTTCATTGGTACCTCTTTCGGTTGTCGGCGCCATGCCGGTGCCGGGCGGACCGGGCCCGCATGGCGTGACCCGGAGGATGTGTCTGAAGGGTTGAAAGGGTGAAGCAACTGGGTGGGGCGCGTCTCCGCACAAGCTCGGAAACGCTCGGGGGCCCGGGACCCGCCGGTTCCGGGTGCCCGTCAAGTCACTGCGGACACCAGGGCGGCGACGAAGGCCGCGGCGGACGCTGCGGCCGCGAACCCGTCACGCACTCGCCAGGGGTGATCGGTGCGGAAGGTGCGCCGCGGATGACGGCCGAAGTTGCGCATCGCCAGGGTCATGGACAGCTTTTCGGCGCAGCGCACAGCGCTGACGAACAAGGGAAAGGCGATGCACGCGGGCGTCGTCGCGCGAATGAAGCCGGAGCGGAAAGACTGCCCCGGTCGCATCGAGCGCAATCTAATCGCCCATGTCAGATGGGGGATTTCGCTGCGCAGGAACGCCGCGATGCTCACCCCGGAAATCGCTATGGTGCACCATGTGTAGGGAACCCGGAGGCGTTGCACCATGGCGTCGAAAAGCTCCTCGACGCGCATGCACGCGGAGACCAGGACCGTCCCCGCGAACACGGCCGTCAGCAGCAGTCCGTGATGGATGCCGTGGCGGACGGCCTCCGCCGGATCCCCACCGCCGTAGAACTCGGAGCGCCACCCGAGCAGGCCGAAGAACACCCCGATCAACAGGACGAGGAGGACCTTCCCCGCCGTCGCCCGAACGTCGCGTTCCGCGATCGCAGCGAGTGCGAGGAACGCAACCCCCGTCAGCGCGAGAACGGCGTCTCCGCCGGAGAGCAGCCCGGCGACGAGAACGAGCATCACCGCCGCGACGATCGTGATGGCGTTCAACCCCGCGCGCCTCCGAGCGTCGGATTCACCGGTCCAGGGGCTTTCGTCCCCGGACGTCCGTGCGCCGGCCGCGGGCAGTGCGCGATCCCGCCGGGACGACTCCGGGGCAGCCGGCACGTCGGTCGCGGGACCGGACCAGGCGACCTTCCCTTCGGCGACGATGCTCGCCCGATCCGCCCACGTTCGCGCGACACGGCGGTCGTGGCACGTGAACACAACGGTTCCGCCGGCCCCAGCGTATTCCGCCAGCGCATCCAGCACGATGCGCGAGCTCGGCGAATCCAGGTGCGCCAACGGCTCGTCGAGAAGCAGCAAACGGCGATTGGCCGCCACCGCCAGGAAGATGCCCAACCGTCTTTTCTGTCCGCCCGACAGGACGAACGGCGAGACGGGGTCAAGTGCCCGGGGGCACAGGGTTTCCCGCAGTTTCCGCAGCTCATCGGCGCCGAGTGGCCCGTGCGGGTCCGTGCCGGCCAGCGCGGAGTCGATTTCTGCGGCGACGGTCGCGCGGGTGAACTGGTGCTCGGGGTTCTGGAACGCCCACGACGCGAAGGCGTCGGGGGCGCGCCGGGCTGGCTCGCCGTCGATCCGGAGGTCCGCTCCCGCCTTCATCTGGCCCGACAGCACCGCCAGCAAGGTGGACTTACCGGCTCCGTTGGTGCCGACCAGGGCATGGATCTCGCCCCGTTCCAGTGTCAGATCGGCCCCATTCAGGATCCGCTCCCTGCCCCGGGCCACATGGGCTCCGGTCAAGGCCAGCAGTGGAACGGCGTCCGCCTCCGATTCCGGATCGGCGCCATCCCCGGCTCCCCGGGGCCTTCGCCGCCGGTCCGGACTGAGACGGTCCGGTGCCCCCGTGCCCGGCGTACTGGCGTCCGGCGCTCCGGCGGTCGCGGCCGACGTCGCAATGCCCTTCACCCCGATGCCCTCCGGCGCTCCGTGCGCGGCGACGCTCCCGTCCGCATCGAGGATTGTCACCGTATCGACCCACCCGTCGAACGGGCGGAGGTCGTGCTCGATGAGCAGGATGACGCGACCCGGGGCCCGCAAATCACGGATGGCGGCGAACAGCGACCGGCGACCGTCCTCGTCGACGTGGGCCGCGGGCTCGTCGAAGATCATGACCTCCGGCGCCCTGGCCACCGCACCGGCGATGGCCATCCGCTGGCGTTGCCCACCCGACAAAGCCCACGGATCCTTCTCCGCGAGCTCTGACAGCCCGAGCTCCGATAGGGCCTCGGCTGATCGCTTGGCGACGATGCCGGCTTCCACGAGGGAAAACTCGAGGGCCATGGACACGTCATCGACGACTCGGAGCGTGAGCACCTGCGTCGCCGGGTCTTGCCCGACGAAGGTGACCCGATCCCCGTCCACGGGGCGTTCGGTGCCGTCGGCATCGACGATGTGCACGAATCCGGCATGGTCGATGGGGATGTGCGAGGGGATCAGTCCAGCGATAAGGTGGGCCAGGCTCGTCTTTCCGCATCCCACGGGTCCCGTGATGGCGTTGATCGTGCCGAAATCGAAGGAGAGATCCACCATGTCGGGTGCCCATCGCCCATCGGCATGCCGCACGCCCGCGCCACTAACCCGTAACCGGGCCGGGGCCGTCCCGCGTGTCGCACCGGCGCACGCGGGTGCTCCGGCGGTCACCGGGTGACCCCGCGGCTGCGAAGCCCCTTTGCGACGGCAAAGCCCAGGACCAAAAACACCAGGCTCGATGCCAAGGCTACGGCGAAGCTGATCAGGGCCATGGGCGTGGTCAGCGAGTCGACGCCGACTGCGCGCGGGGCCATCGTTCCCATCAGCGCGGAGAACAACATCGCCGATGCCACGAACTGGGGACGCGTCCACCGCCGGTACAGGGTGACCATGAACGGAAGCTCGATGAGCAATCCTTCCACAATCAGCGCCCCGATTGCGGCGACGCCGAATGGGGTGGTCGCCGCGGACACGACGCCCATGGCAAGGCATGCGATGAGGCTCGCGCCAGGCTTGCGGACGACGATGAGGGGAACAACGCACTGCAGGAACCACAACCCGAGCGTCGCCGCGACGAGATAAACGTGGGCGATGCCGGCGAACACCTGCAGGTAAGTCAGGGGCACGATGATGAGAGACCCCGCGACGCCAATCGCGGCGGCGACGAGCATGTCGCGGGTGGATGGTCGGCCACCCGCTGCGACCGGTGCGACGTGCACCAACCGTCCGTCATCCGTCTGCGACGCCACCGCGTCCCCGGCTCCCCCTCCGGAGAGGGGTTCTCCGGTCGATCCACGTTTTCCGTTCATCGTCACCGCCTCGCTTCCGTTGCCGATTCCCGATCGGGAACACCACCTGAACCAGTATTAGGTTAGGCAATGCTTATCGCATTACGCAAGGATCAATTTACTGACCTTAACCCCCTCACCCCCCGTTACCGTGATGGTGCCCCTCACGGGGCGCGGTCACCGGGCCCGGTATGGCTTATCTGCGTGAACATTTCCATAATCCGGGGTGTTGCCACCGGACACCGGGGACAACCGCTGACAGCTAATAGGGACACGGACCAAACAGAGGTCTCGTCGTAACGTGGGTGCCTGCAACGGATGTCCAAGACACCGGCGACCAGCCGCAACAGAAGGACACCACCATGGAACCGTCCACAACACCCGAAATCATCATCGGCCTCGACGTCGGCAAAACCGGCCACCATGCCTGCGCGCTGACCAACACCGGCGAGAGAATTTACGACAAACCACTACCCCAAGACGAAGCCGCACGGCGCGAAATCTTCGCGTCCATGCAAGCCCACGGCAGCGTTCTCATGGTCATCGATCAACCCAACACGATCGGCGCCCTGCCCATCGCCGTGGCCCGCGACTGCGGTTGCACGGTCGGAGACCTCCCCGACCTAGCCATGCGAAAAGCAGCCGATCTCTACCCTGGACGATCAAAAACCGCCGCCGGAATGCATTCATCATCGCCGACACCGCCCGCACCATGCCGCACACACTGCGGGCAGTCGACCGCGACGACGAGACACTAGCAGCGCTGAAGATGCTCGCCGGATTCCACGACGACATCGCCAAAGACGCCACCCGAACGAAAAACCGCCTTCGCAGCGTGCTCACACAGATTCACCCCGCACTCGAGCGCGTCTTTGCAGGCGAGATTCTCTCGCGCACGCTGGTGCTGGACTCGCTCATCCACTACGAAGGTCCGACAAAACTGGCCGCCGCAGGTCGAGGCCGGGTCCTGAAGTGGATGCGCAACCGCGCCAAGAAGGATCCTGCTTCCCTGGTTGACGCAATTTTCGCCGCCCTTGCCGAGCAAACTGTCACGGTACCCGGCACTGCGGCAGCAGAATTGGTCATTCCCCAGCTGGCGGCGAACATCAAAGCGCTTCTAGCACAGCGCGACACGATCGCCGGACAAGTCGAGGAGATGCTCGAATCGTTCTCTCTTGCCCAGGTCTTGATGTCGATGCCCGGCGTAGGCATCGAGACCGCCTCTAGCATCTTGTTGTCCATCGGCGATTGCCAGGACTTCGCCGACGCCGCGCACTTGGCCGCTTACGCCGGCATCGCGCCGACCACCCGGCAGTCGGGTACGTCGGTCCGCGGCGAGTTTCCCACCAGGGCTGGCAATAAACAGTTGAAAAACGCGATGTTTCGATCGGCGTGGATCGCGTCGAACTGCCATCCCACATCGCGCGACTACTACCTGCGTAAACGGGCTGAAGGACAGAAACATAATGCCGCAGTGATGTGGCTTGCCCGGAGCCGCTGCAACGTCATCTATGCCCTGTTGACTCGGTGTGAGTTCTTCCGAGAAATCCCTGCTAGAACCATCGCCACGGCTGCGTAGGCCGCTGCGCTGATCACCGCCGGCCCGCACGATGCGGCCCGGCGATCAGTCATGGCTACCCCCCATACGATGTACGTGAAAGTCCCGCCTGACTATTGACAATCCACATAGGGACCCCCACGCGAATCGGGACCGAGTGGCGGCCGACCCCTCGGCCCAACAGCGCCCGGGGCCGCGCAGAACCAGGTCCACCAGCGGTAGGCGATAGCGGCCTCCCGCACCGAAAGCTCCGTCCCCCTCCCCTGCCCTCCCCATCGCCTCACCCCCGTGATTTAGGAGGGGGAAGAGGGCGTTCGAGGGCTCAACAGCTCAAGCCCAGGACCGCCGACTTAGAGCTCGTCGATGTGCTTGCGCTTCGGGTAAACACGCGAGCGAGCACCGGCAATCTCCTCAGCGATGCGAACGACCTGGTTGGAGTAACCGAACTCGTTGTCGTACCAGACGTAGAGCACCAAGTGCTTGCCGGAAGCGATGGTGGCGATACCATCAACGATGCCGACATTGGTATTGCCCACGAAGTCACTGGAGACGACCTCTGGGGAGGCAATGTAGGAAATCTGCTGGCGCAGATCCGAATGCAGGGAGACATTGCGCAGGAAGTCATTGACCTCATCGCGGTCGACCTCTTGCTCCAGCTCTAGGTTAAGCACCGCCATAGACACGTCCGGAGTGGGAACGCGGATGGCGTTACCGGTCAGCTTGCCTTCGAACTCAGGCAGGGCCTTAGCCACAGCCTTGGCGGCACCGGTGGCGGCAAGCACCATGTTCAGGCCAGCGGCGCGGCCACGGCGCTCGCCCTTGTGGTAGTTATCAATGAGGTTTTGGTCATTGGTAAACGAGTGCGCGGTTTCCACGTGGCCGTGCGCCACGCCGTAGCGGTCATTGATCACCTTGAGCACCGGGGTAATGCCGTTGGTGGTGCACGATGCGGCAGAGAGGATCTTATCGTCATCGGTAATGGCGGAATCGTTGATGCCAAAGACGATGTTTTTAATATCGCCCTTGCCCGGTGCGGTCAGCAGCACGCGGGCCACGCCCTTGGCCTTAAGGTGCTGGGACAGGCCTTCCTTATCGCGCCAAACACCGGTGTTATCTACCAGCACGGCGTTGTTGATGCCGTATTCGGTGTAATCAATCGTGGCTGGATCGTTGGCGTAGATCATCTGGATCTTCGTGCCATTGGCCCAGATAACCTGTTCTTCCTCGTCCACGCTGATGGTGCCGTTGAAAGCACCGTGGACAGAATCGCGGCGCAGAAGACTGGCGCGCTTGATGATGTCCCCTTCGCCCTTATTGCGCACCACAATCGCACGCAGGCGCACGCCGCCGTAAGCTGCCTCGCGGGCGACGAGGATGCGGGCAAGGAGGCGGCCGATGCGGCCAAAGCCGTAGAGCACGACATCGGTTGGGTCGATGTCTTCACCGGCACCGACGATTTCCGTGAGTTCATCTTCGAGGTAGCGGCGCAGGTCATCTTCGCCCGACTCTTCAAAGCCCAAGAGGAGGCGCCCGACGTCGATGGATGCGGAGCTTAGGTTCATATCCGCAAGTTCGGACAGGATGGGCAGGGTTTCTGCCGTAGAGAGCTGGCGCTGGGCAATGCGGCGTCCGTAGCGGTGGGACTTAATGATGTCGATATCGGTCTGCCCAACCAACGGGCGGCCGAAGATGGTGGCGACGACGTTGTTATTGCGGTGCAGTTGGTGGATGAGGGGAATCATCTGTTGCGCCAATTCCAGGCGCTCGTTCCAGTCATCATGTCCAATATGTGCGTTCGCAGTCACGAGGCTCCATCCATTTCTATTTCGGGGGTGGCTAGAAATCTTCGCCCCAAATTTTAGCGTGTATCAGTGTTTGTTTTGGCATAGGGAGTCCAGAATGTCTGCGACACTACCCCCGCGGATTTTTGTCGCCGGCTCACCTACGAGGCAGTAGTCTACGGCGGCATCGTGCTGCGCTCGGCGTTCCTTGAGCACGGAATTAAGCATGGGATATACCGGGGGTAAACCGGGGTGGGTGCGGGTGTAGTCGGTCTCTAAGCCGCGCGCATGCCGCCCGGAAAAGGCGCGGGTGGATACGGTGGCCCCTCCGCGCTGGAGAAGCTTGCGGTTGTAGTCACTGGTTCCTGCTTCTTGGCTCAGCAAAAAGGCAGAGCCGCACGATGCGGCGGCCACTCCGGGCAGGCTTAATAC
The DNA here is from genome assembly GCF_040225595.1 of Corynebacterium sp. KPL2734. Lineage (NCBI taxonomy): Bacteria > Bacillati > Actinomycetota > Actinomycetes > Mycobacteriales > Corynebacteriaceae > Corynebacterium > Corynebacterium sp. KPL2734. Next base: position 61,585 of record NZ_JBEHFO010000005.1, read on the forward strand.
CTGGGTTACCTCTCCTGCAGTGCGCAGCCCACCCGCAGCAATCAGCGGGACGTTCGGTGCGACCACGCGGACGGCTTCGTGGACGGCGGCGATGAGATCTGGGAGGGGTCGATCATCGGGAAGCGCGGTGCGGTCCCACGTGCCGCGGTGCCCGCCGGCAGCGGGCCCTTGTACGCACAGCGCGTCCACCCCCAGCGTGGCGGCGGCGCGGGCCTCGTCGGGCGTGGTGACGGTGGTCCAAGCCTCGGCACCCGCGGCGTAGATGCGGGCAAGCTGCTCAGAGTCAAAGGTGCCGAACATGGACCACACGACGCGGGCGCCGCCCTCAAGAGCCAGCTCGAGCTTGTCATGGAAGCCAAAGGAGTAATCGGGATCCGGTAGCGAGGCACCTTCGGCCGCGGCCAGTTCCGCGGCGGCGGCCAACTGTGTGGGAGTTAACGGATCCTGCGGGCAAAACAGGTTCACTCCGAAGGGGATGCCGGCGCAGGCATCAATCTGGCTGCGGGCGGAATCCACGCTGGCAGACCCAAGCCCCAAGGTGCCAAAGGAGCCGGCCTGATGCGCAGCGCGCACCAGATCCACGGTGGTAGGCCCGCCCGCCATGGGCGCTGGTATTACGGTTCGGCGCAAAGATTGAATAACCTGGCTCATAGGAAACTACTGTACCGAGCTAGAAAGGCGCATTCGTGGCAGCTTTGAAAGATTTTATTGCCCGGTTTTTCGGCGGGCCCCCGCAAGCGCAGCAGGGGCTGGATCCGGCCGAGTTAGAAGCAGACTGGCTCATCATTGGCCTGGGCAACCCCGGCGCGAAGTACGCCGCCACGCGCCATAACGTGGGATACATGGCCGTGGACGATGTGCTGGCCCAAGGCGGCGACGTGCTCGAGCCGGTGCGCGGAATGGACCTCGAGGTAGCCCCGCTGTGCTGGGGCGATACCCGCGTCCTGGCAGTGCGCACGACGACGTTTATGAACCTCTCTGGTGATCCGATTGCCCCGCTGGCGCAAGCTTTGGGCATTGCGGCGGACCACATCATCGTCATCCACGACGAACTAGACTTGCCTGCCAATAAGATTCGGCTAAAGCAAGGCGGCAATGAAAATGGGCACAACGGGCTGAAATCGCTGACGCACAACCTGGGCACGCGGGATTATGTGCGCGTGCGCATTGGCATTGCGCGCCCGCCAAAGGGTTCGTCGATTCCGGATTACGTCTTAGCGCCTGTCGATGCCGGCCCCGGCTTCGATACCGCCATTGCGTCCGCCGCCGAAGCCGCCCGGCTCATCGCCACGCAAGGGCTCGTACAAGCCCAAAACCGCATTCATTCGCGCTAAGACTGGGAAAATTTCTCCAGCGCCTGTGGGCTGCCGGCGGCGACGATGAAGTCGGTGGGGGCGAGCTGGGTGGCATCGGCAAGCGGGGCCCAAGCACCCTCCGCCTGGCAGACCGACACCAACTGCACGTGGTGGGTGCGCCAAACCTCGCCCAAATCGAGTGGGCGGCCAGTAACCGAGGAGGGCGCGGCCATCTGCGTCACGCCGTAGTACGGGGCGATCTCAGCAAAGTCGCGGAAGCGCCCGCCCAAGAGGTAGGCCACGCGGCGGCCGGTATCGCGCTCAGGGCGGATGACGTGGTGGGCGCCAATCTGGCGCAGGATGCGCTCGTGGGCCTCCGAATTAGCCTTGGCCCAAATATCTTTGACCCCCAGCTCCACCAAATTGGAGACGGTGAGGATAGACGCCTCCAAGTGCGAGCCGATGCCCACGATGACTCGCTCCACCTCGTCGATGCCCAGCTGGCGCAGCGCCGCCGGATCGGTGGTATCCGCCGAAATGGCCTCGGTTAAATGGGGCGCTCGTTCGCGCACGATCTTCTCATCGGAATCGATGCCGAGGACCTCTACCCCATGACCCATGAGCTCGCTAGCCAGGGAGCAACCAAACCGCCCCAAGCCAATGACGACGACCGAGGCAATGTCGAGGGTGGCGCGGGAGTGGCCCAACGCCTTAAAAATGCTAGCCAATGAAGGGCCTTTCTTCGGGGTAGCTATAGCGGCGACTGAGGTTCTTGGCCGCCAACGCTGCTACCAGGGTGGTTGGACCAACGCGGCCCAGGTACATGATGAAACACAGCACGATTTGTGAGGGTGCGGACAAGCTGGCGGTAATCCCGGTGGATAGGCCCACGGTGGCAAAGGCGGACATGACCTCAAAGGAGACCTGATCGCCGCTAAATTGCGGGTCGAAAAAGCGCAGCGCCGCTACGCCCAAGGTCACCACCAGCACGCCAGCAAAGCTCAATGCTAGCGCCTGTCGGGTCACACTATGGGGAAGGCTGCGGTGGTAGATGGAGGTCTTTTCCTTGCCCAAGAACTCAGCGGCCATGGCGGCCAATAGCACGCACGCCGTGGTGACCTTAATGCCGCCGGCGGTACCGGCCGAGCCGCCGCCGATAAACATCAAGATATCGGTGCCCATGAGCGTCACCGGGTGGACCTCGCCGTAGTCAAAGGTATTAAAACCGGCCGTGCGCGGGGATACGCTGGCAAAGAACGAGTTGAGGAGCTTCTCGCCCCACGCCATCGGTGCCAGTACGCCATTCCACTCCGTCAAGGCAAAAAATATCGTGCCGGCCACAATGAGCACGCCGGTTGCCGCCAGCGTCATCCGCGCGGTAATAGAGATGCGACGCGTCGCCTCCGACCCGCGCCGCAGGTGGCGCATCAATTCCGCCCAGACTGGAAAACCCAGCCCGCCGCCGATGACCGCTCCGGCCAGCGGCATTAGTATCCAGGCATCGCCCACAAACGGCACGAGGTTATCGCCATTGGTGCTAAACCCAGCGTTATTGAACGCCGAAATGGCATGAAAGATGCCCTCCCATAACGCCCGCGGGAAGGAATGCCCGTAGCCCACCATCAGGCGCGCGGTGACCGCCACAGCGATAATGCTTTCTACCACCGCGGTAAAGGCGAAGGTAAAAATCAGGGTGCGGCGGATGCCACCGGCGAGGATGGGCCGGCTTTCATAGGCACCGGTCTTGCGCGCCTTAAAGCTAATCCGGCCGGTTAAAAGCCAACCGGAAAGCGAGGCCAGCGACATAATCCCCAAACCGCCCAGTTGGATAAGGGCCAAGATGACCACTTGCCCGGCTGGACTCCAGAAACTGCCGGTATCAACCACGACCAGCCCGGTCAACGAGACCGCGGAGGTCGCGGTAAAGAGGGCGGATAAAAACGAGGCGCGGGAATCTCCCGCCTCGGCGAACGGCAGCAATAACAAAACCGTTCCTATCAGGATGAGCAGTAGAAACCCGGTGGCGGTTAGCCGCGCTGGTCCCCATTGCCGCAGAAAAAGCAGGCGCTTCACAAGCCGGAAGTATAGACCTGTCCAGCCCCACGCGGAACTGTGCGGCGCGACGCCGCGGACAAATATCACGAACGAATGTCGCGGACGGATGTCGCGTCCATAGCTAGAATCTAGCCTATGACTTCGCCGTACTCCGCTGCTAGGACCATCGTGATCACCGGGGCATCGTCAGGCATTGGTGCCGCAGCCGCCCAGCAGATTCACCGCACCCGCCCGCAGGATGACCTCGTCATCATCGGCCGCAATCCGGACAAGACCAAGGCCGTTGCTAAGGAAGTGGACGGGCAGTATTTCCTCGCCGATTTCGAATCGCTTGCTGAGGTGCGCCAGCTGGCTGATGACCTGCAACAACTCGAGCGCATCGATGCCTTGGGCAATAATGCCGGCGGCATCTTCGATGGCCCTACCATGACCGCTGATGGGTTCGAGCGCACGTGGCAGGTCAATGTCGTCGCACCTTTCCTTTTGACATCTCTGTTGCAAGAAAAGCTGCGCGATAGTAGCGCCACCGTGGTCAATACGGCGTCGTTGGCCAATATGCTGATCTCAAATTTCGATCCGGCAGATCCCAATACGCTGGAGCATTTCAGCCCAGAGCGCGCATACGGCAATGCCAAGCTAGCGGATATCTTGCTCGCCCGCTTTATCGATGCCCACGGCATCAACGCGGTGTCCTTTCACCCAGGCGTTTTAGCCACCGAGTTTGGCAAGTCCTCTAAGGGGCTGACCGGCAAGTTGTACTCCGGGGTCATCGGCAAGGCCTTTGGCACCGCAGAGGCCGGCGGCGAGAACTTGGCCTACTTCCTCACCGGCACCGAGGGCATCCATTTCCAGTCCGGGGAATACTACAATAATAAACGCACGCTGGGCATGCAGCGCCCGATTGCGAAGAATACCTCTGTGGCACACCGCGTCTTTGAGGATCTGGGCCGCCGCCTCAATGTGGAGTGGTAGCGGGAAACCACTAGACTATGGCGCATGAGTTCTGTCGCTTTTGAGGCCTCGCGCCGCCGCACGTTCGCCGTTATCGCCCACCCGGATGCCGGTAAGTCCACGCTGACGGAGGCGCTGGCGCTGCATGCGCACGTGATTAATGAGGCCGGCGCGGTCCACGGCAAGGGCAACCGCAAGTCCACCGTGTCTGACTGGATGGACATGGAGAAAAACCGCGGTATCTCCGTCGCCTCGTCCGCGCTGCAGTTTGAATACGCCCCGGAGGGACACGAGGGCGAGCCTTATATGATCAACCTGGTTGATACCCCAGGTCACGCGGACTTTTCGGAGGATACCTACCGCGTGCTCACCGCGGTAGATGCCGCAGTGATGCTTATCGATGCCGCCAAGGGCCTCGAGCCACAAACCCTCAAGCTCTTCCGCGTTTGTAAGGCGCGCGGGCTGCCCATCGTCACGGTGATCAACAAGTGGGACCGCGTGGGCCGCGAGCCACTCGAGCTCGTTGATGAGATCGTAAACGAAATCCAGTTGCAGCCCACCCCGCTGTACTGGCCGGTGGGCATCGCGGGCGATTTCCGCGGCCTGGCCCACATCAATGATGACGGCGAGGCCGATAACTACATCCACTTCATCCGCACCGCCGGTGGTTCCACCATCGCGCCGGAAGAGCACTACGATCCTGCCGCCGCAGAAGAAAAGGAAGAGGATGTGTGGGAAACCGCGGTAGAGGAAGCCGAGCTGCTTGCTGCCGATGGCGCCCTGCACGATCAAGAACTTTTTGAGCAGTGCGTGACCTCCCCGCTCATCTTCGCCTCGGCCATGCTGAACTTCGGTGTCCACCAGATCCTGGATACCTTGTGTGCCATCGCCCCGGCGCCGCATTCCCGCGAATCCGATCCCAAGGCCGTGGAGGCAGCCACCAGCGCTATCGATGAGGTCCGCGAGGTAGCCGATGACTTCTCCGGCGTCGTCTTCAAGGTGCAGGCGGGCATGGACCAAAAACACCGCGACAACTTGGCGTTTATGCGCGTGGTCTCCGGCGAATTCGAGCGCGGCATGCAGGTCAACCACGCCCAATCCGGCCGCAGTTTTTCCACCAAGTATGCGCTGACGGTCTTTGGCCGCACCCGCGATACCGTGGATACCGCTTACCCAGGCGATATCGTGGGCCTCGTCAACGCGGGCTCGCTAGCACCCGGTGACACCATCTATTCCGGCAAAAAGGTGCAGTTCAAGCCCATGCCCCAATTCGCCCCGGAGGCCTTCCGCATCTTGCGCGCGAAATCGCTGGGCAAGTACAAGGCCTTCCGCAAGGGCTTGGAACAGCTCTCGGCCGAAGGCGTAGTGCAAGTCCTGCGCAACGATGCGCGCGGTGATGCTTCCCCGGTCATGGCGGCGGTCGGCCCCATGCAGTTCGAGGTCATGCAGGCCCGCATGGAATTCGAGTACAACGTCGAAACCGTCACCGAGCCCATCCCCTACTCCGTGGCGCGGCGCACCGATGCCGAATCCGCACCGGAACTCGGCCGCCAGCGCGGCGTGGAGATCTTCACCCGCCAAGACGGCGAGCTTATCGCCCTATTTGGCGATAAGTGGAAGCTCGCCTTCATTGAGAAGGAACACCCAGAGCTGACCATGGAGACCTTGGTCGCGGATTAATAGAGCGGCTGCCCCGTCAGAGCAGCATGACCGGGATGACCACGATCTTCATGAACTGCGCCACCACGATGGTGGAGGTATAGCCGGTAAGTATTCGCGAATCCGAGCTGGCGCCCGTGGCGTAATTGACCACCGCGGGCTGGCCAAAGAGGCCGGAAATTCCGCCGGAGGTGCGGGTTTCGGATTGCCCCATAAAACGGCTGGCCACCGCGAAAATCCCGATGATGATAACGGCGATGATCGCGGCCAGCACCATGGATTTTAGACCCATCCAGGAAAAGGCGGTGGATACAAAGGCCTCGCCGGAGGACAGGCCCACCGAGGCCAAGAAGATGGCAAGCCCCCACTGCTGAAATGCAGTATTAATCGGGGACGGGATCTGCCACGGAATGCGGCTGGTGCGGTGCAGGGCGCCGAGGACTAGGCCGGTGATCAGTGGGCCCAGCGCGAACCCGAGCTCGAAGGACGCACCACCAGGCAGCGGAATCACGATGAGGGAAATCAGGTAGCCGATGGTCAGCCCACCGCCGAGTGCTACCCAATTAAGCTGCGAGTATGCGGTCACGGAATCGCCAAAATAATCGCGAACATCACCCAGGCGGTCATGCTTGACCACGATTTCTAGATCATCGCCGGATTCAAGGTGGGTTTCATTGGTGGCAAGGAATTCCTCATCGCCGCGGCGCACCCGCACAATCCGCGCGCCGTAACGCGAAAAGAGGTTTAACTCCTTGACCTTGCGGCCCTCAATATCCTCATTGGAAATGGCCACGGTCTCATTGACCAGGCGCTTATCCACAAACGGGGTTTGGGGCTGGCGCTTTCCCAGGGCACCCGTAAGCTCCTTAGCCTTTGCCTTGGTCACCAGCACGCGCAGGACATCGCCGCGGTGCAATTCTGGGTTATCGCCCGGCACGTCGATGTCACGGCCGCGGCGGATGGTGGCGATGATGAAATGATCCGCGAATTTCTCGCGCAGCTCGGCATAGGAAATTTCGCGGGTGACCTTAATCGTCCGCGAGCGGAAAATCTTTTCCGCCGAGTGGTCCTGGTCCTTCTGCGCGGGCCAACTATGCCGCAGGATGAATGCCACGAGGAGGATGGCCACGGCCACGCCGACTGGATAGGCCAAGGAATAGCCCACGGCGGGCAGCTCCTCGCCGGATTGCTGCTGGGCCACGGCCAGCGATGCCGTGGACGTCGTCGCGCCGGAGAATACGCCGGTCACCGCCAGCGGCGATAGCCCCATGAGGCTGCCTATGCCCAGCGCCGCAGCCGCCGCGGCTATTACCGCCACCGTGGCGAGCAACATGTGCTTTAGCTGGGTAGAAAAGCCCTTGAAGAAGGCCTCGCCGGCAGAGAGCCCCTGCATATAGATAAAGAGGCCCAAACCCAGCTCCTGCAAGGAACTAAGGATATTGTCATCCAGATCAATAAAGGACCCGAAGGCTAAGCCGACAAAAAGGGTACCCGCCGCGCCGAAGCGCAGCGGGCCAAAGGGAATCATGCCAAAAAGCGTGCCGAGCACGATCATGAAGAAAATGCTCAGCCAAATATTGCCATCAAAAATCGCTAACACGCTGTGCAATCTTAGGAGCTTGGCGCGATTTAGCTAGCTGAAAAACCTTCGCACCTTGCACCGAATACCGCCATTAGTGCAGCGCACGCGATTATCCCTCCTGCTGCCACAAAGAATCAGGAGGGCGATCTCACACCACCGCCCAGAGGTGAGCTAATCCAGTAGGAATTCTTTCCACTTTGGCCACTCGGCATGGGTTTGCGCCTTGCCGGCCTGGTAATTCGCGCGCAACTTATCCACATTGCGCTCGGTAGAGGCCACCTGCATATCTTCCGGGAAAAACAGCTGCGCCTTGCCTTGGCGCTCTAGCTCGAGGAGCCGGTCCTTGGCCGCGTTATAGATGGGTGGGCGGCCAATGAGGGCATCGGCAATAGCGGGGTACTTGCGGAAAATGCGGCGGGTAATCGCCGGGCGCGCTACCTCGGGGCGGACATATCCGCGCGGCTTGGAGCCGATGAAGAGGAATTTCTCGTAGCCGGCCTCTTCCGCTTGCTCGATGGTAATTCCACCGGACGAGCCCAAGGCGCCGTCCACATAGGGCGAGCCATCGATGATGCGGATGGGCATAAGCAGCGGCAGCGTAGAGGAGGCGCGCACCCGCACATACAGATCTTCTGGTTCCTTCACATCATCGCGGGTCCAATACACGGATTCGCCGGTATCGGCCCGCGCGGCGGCGAGGACCATATCCGCTGGGTGCTTGCGGTACGCATCCCAGTCAAAGGGCATATCCTTATCCGCGGAGCGCTCATAGATATATTCCGCATTGAAATAGCCATTGCCGCGCACCAGCGAGCCCACGCCGCCAAAGCTGGGGTTATTGACAAAATCCGTGAAGGATTCCTCCGCGCGCTTGGCATCGTGCGAGAGGTAATTAACCGTGTGGGAGGCGCCGGCAGATACTCCGCCTACCCATCCAAAGGTGACGTTTTCTTGGATGAGTTTGACTATGCAGGCGGCGGTATAGGAATTGCGCATTCCGCCGCCTTCGATAACAAGGGCGGTGTTGCTGGCATCAATCATGGTCTCCCATAATACGCGCGGTAATGTTACGGCGGTCAACCCCGCTTCCTGGCTGCGCGGCTAGACTTAAAGGCTATGGGATTATTGGACGCTCTTGCCAAACTTACCGGGAATGGGGCGCCGCACTTGGCGCGGCCTGATTCCGCCACGACGACCGTGCAGGTGGACCGGCTAGATATTAGGACCGCCGGCCAGCTGATCATCATTATTACCGGCCAGCAGGGCGCGCGGGCCCTTGCTGAGCTCGCCGGTTCGCGCGAGTCCGCGACCCTTATCTCCCCCACCACCACGGCGCATTTCCCCGCCGTGACGAAGGATATGCTGCCGGTGAAAGACCCCAAGCACGGCTGGATCATCCCCATCACGCCGACGCTGGCGAGCGCGCTTTCTCAGGCCGAGCTTGCAGGGGCATCGCTTGCCGATGCCCCCAGCGAGTTCGAGCTGTCCCCCAGCCTCGCGGTGGTGGTGGAATAATGCCTATTTATCCCTTCCAAGGCGCGCGCCCGCGCATCCACCGCAGCGCGTGGATCGCGCCGAATGCCACCATCATTGGTGATGTGGAAATCGGCCCAGATTCTTCCGTATTTTATGGCTGCGTGCTGCGCGGCGATGTTGGCCCCATCCGCATTGGCAGCCGGTGCAATATTCAGGACAATAGCGTTATCCACGTGGAACGGGAGGCACCGTGCACCCTTGAAGACGATGTCACGGTAGGCCACATGGCCATGCTCCACGGCACCCATGTGGGCGCTGGCAGCCTGGTGGGCATGTCCGCTACCCTGCTATCTCGCTCCACCATCGGGCCCGGTTCACTCATCGCCGCCGGCGCGCTGGTGCGCGAGGGCGCGGAAATCCCGGCCCGCTCCTTGGCCGCCGGCGTCCCGGCCACCGTGCGTCGCGAGCTTTCCGCCGAGCAGTCCGCGGCGTTTATCCCACACGCCGCGCGCTACGTGGACCTTGCACAACAGCAATCTGCCTCTGAGCTCGCGCTTGATGATGTCTACTTTGACTAGCGCATCCCTACAGGTTCACGACACCCATGATGATAAGGAAGGCGGCAACTACATAGCCGCTGATGAGTGCTACCCGCGTGCTGTTTTCGCGTGCCGCTGCAAAGACTCGACCAGCAGCTGAGTCTGGGTGGGCGCGCACCACGGCGATGAAAAGGCCGCACACCACCGGCAGGGAAAGCGCCAGGGTGGCGTACCACAGAAGGCCGCCGTATTGGGCGGCGAGCGACAGATCCTCGGTGGCTAAGAACATGAGGCCAAAATAAAACGGCACGGAGGTCAGCGATTGCACCACGCCCATCACGAACCCGATAAGCACGGTGGTGATAGAAGGCCTGCGCAGCGGTTGCAGCATGCGCCCGATCAAGGCATTGGGTTTTCCCTGGGAATGCCAGGCGGCAAAGGCTAGGGCGATGCCGACGATGATGAGGATGCCGCCGGCAATCGGTGACTCCAAAATGGCCGCTATCTGTTCGCGCACGCCCAATAGGACGAACATGACCACGGCCGCGGCGGTAAGAACTCCCAACCAATCGCCCAGGATGACTAGGCCGGCAATCCAGCGGTACTTCCCGCGCGGGAGCATGATGCCGATGGCCACGAGGATGCCAATGAGCAAGGCATTGACCGAATCCAAGAGAGCGAAACTTACCGCATGAATCATGCGCGATAGTCTACCGATCCTTCGCGCCACCCTGCGCACTCTGGGCTGGGCTGGGTTATAGGTCACATTATTGCGCCACTATGCCTACCTGCACCTTATTTTGCACCATTTCCGCAAGATTGCATAGACTATGCAAGGTTTTAGAAGCAGTGCCCATACCTCTCACGCATAAAGGAGCTCACCATGTCCAGATTCCTCTACCGGCTGGGAAGCTGGTCCTACCGAACGGTATGGCCCTTCCTCGCCTTCTGGCTCATCGTCTTGGTGGCGATGGTCGGCCTCACCGCCGGCTTTGCCAAAACCCCGAACCCCAACTTCGCCATGCCAGAGATGGACTCCACCACTACTCAAGAAGAGATGATGGAGCACTTCGATCAAGATACCGATGCCATGAGCGCCCCAGAGGGCACCGTGGTCATCCAGGCCCCTGCGGGCAAGGAGCTGAGCGATGCTGCCGTTGCCGGGGACATCGACAAGCTGCTCCAAGATCTCAAGGACACCGGTGCGCTGAAGAACGAGGATGAGTTGGTCAGCCCGGTCCTCGCCGCCGCTGGCATGGAAAAGCAAATGGGCGAGCAGATGCGGGCCCAAGGCATGCCCGAAGAGCAGGTTGCGAAGAACCTGCAGCAGCTTTCCCCGCTGAGCGAGGATAAGACCACCGGCACCGTCACCATCGCCTTCGATGCCGCTGATGTCATGGACATCAACGATGACGATATGGCTGCGGTAACGGATGTCCTGCACGAGCATGACGGCGAAGGCCTCTCCGTTAAGTACCAGGGCAATGCCTTTGCGATGGCCGAGGCTGGCATGAATGGCAGCGCCGAACTTATCGGCATGGTGGTTGCCGCCATCGTATTGCTGGTGACCTTCGGCTCCTTCGTAGCTGCCGGCATGCCGCTGATTTCCGCCGTCATCGGCGTGGGCATCGGCATCCTCGGCGTACAGCTGGCCACCATCTTTACCGATACCGTCTCCGATATGACCCCGACGCTGGCCTCCATGATCGGCCTTGCCGTGGGCATCGACTACGCCCTGTTCATTGTCAACCGCTTCCGCAATGAGCTCATCACCTCCTCGGGCCTGAATAACCTGACACCAAAGGAACTGGCCAAGGAACTGAAGAAGATGGATAAGGGAACCCGCGCTCACGCCATGGGCATGGCGCTGGGCACCGCCGGCGGCTCCGTCGTCTTCGCCGGTACCACCGTGGTCATCGCCCTGGCGGCCCTGACTATTATCGGCATCCCATTCCTATCCACCATGGCTATCGCCGCCGCGGGCACCGTGGTCATCGCCGTGCTAGTGGCCAATACCTTTATCCCCGCCGTGCTGGGCCTGCTGGGCACCAAGATCTTCGCCGGGCGCGTGCCCGGCCCCAAGGTTCCAGACCCCGAGGACGAGAAGCCAACCATGGGGCTGCGCTGGGTCCGCCGCGTGCGCGCTCACCCGTGGCTGCACCTAGGCGTAGGCGTTATCGTACTTGCCATCCTGGCCATCCCATTTGCGAATATGCGCCTGGCCATGCCTACCGATGGCTCCGCTAAACCCGGCACCCCACAGCGCGAGGCCTACGAGATGTCCGAGGAGGCCTTTGGTCCAGGCCGCAATGCCCCGATGATCGCCTTCGTCAATGTGGAAGACGTCTCCGAACAAGACCGCATGCCGGCCTTCCAGGATCTGCTCCACAAGTTCAACGACACCGAGGGCGTGGATAACGCCCAAATCATCCAAACCACGGACAATGGCGATGCCGCCCAGATCATGATCACGCCGACCACCGGCGCAACCGATGAGAAAACCACCGAGACCTTGGAGCGCCTGCGCGAGTACCAGGGCGAATTTTCTAAGGACGGCGGCTCCTACGGCATTACCGGTATCACCCCGATCTTCGACGATATTTCTGAGCGTCTGAGTAGCGTGCTCGTACCGTATGTGGCCATCGTCTTGGGCCTTGCCTTCATCGTCTTAATGCTGGTCTTCCGCTCCATTTGGGTTCCACTCATTGCCGCCGCGGGCTACGGGCTTTCCGTGGCCGCCACCTTCGGCATCACCGTTGGCATCTGGCAAGAGGGTATGTTCGGCCTCGTCAACGACCCGCAGCCGCTGCTATCCTTCCTGCCCATCATGCTCATCGGCCTAACCTTTGGCCTGGCCATGGACTACCAGGTCTTCTTGATCACCCGCATGCGCGAGGGCTACGTCAGCGGCAAGACCGCCGCCAACGCAACCTCGAATGGCTTTAAGCACGGCGCGCGCGTGGTCACGGCCGCAGCGCTCATCATGATTTCGGTCTTCGCGGCATTCATCCTGATGGACGAGCCATTCATTAAGACCATGGGCTTCGCCCTGGCAATGGGCGTGCTTATCGATGCCTTCGTTATCCGCATGATGGTCATCCCCGCCACCATGTTCCTCTTGGGAGACAAGGCGTGGTGGTTCCCTAAGTGGTTGAATAAGACCGTGCCTAATATGGATATCGAGGGCGAGGCCCTGCACAAGGAGCGCGAGGCACTCATGCGCTTTCAGCACGACAAGGTAGGAAAGGTTCATCGTGACTAGTTTGCGCGAATCCAAGAAGCGAGCAACGCGGCAGGCCATGTCTGATGCCGCGGCCCGCCTCGCCTTGGACGGCGGCGCTGAGGCAGTCACGGTCTCCAATATCACCAGCGCCGTCGGGGTTTCCCCGCGCACGTTCCATAATTATTTTTCTTCCGTGGCGGATTCCCTCTTGCACTACACCGCGGATGTCCTCGAGGCATTCGCAGAGGACATTCCCACCACATTTCCCGGCGAGCCCATCTCTACTGTCTTGGAATACACGCTCATTGATGCCCTGGACAATGAGGACATGGAGCTGCGCTCGCTGCACAGCCTGTTCAAGATCGGCGAGGCGATGGAAAACCTCAGCCACACCGCCGAGGAAAAGAAGAAATTCGATAGCGTCACGCACCGTGTCGTCGTTGCCTTTCAAGAGCGCTACCCCGAATATTCGGCCTTCGAGCTCACCATCATCTTGACCGCGTGCGGCAGCACCGGCAATGCCTGCCAGCAAGAGCTGAAAAGGCGCTGCGAATTGGGCAGGTCCCCCAGCAAAAGGGAACGCGATGAGCTGGTCCACCACGCCTTTGCCACCCTGCGCGGCCTCGTATGAGGTTTCAGTATCCTCGTAGGTAATTATGGATACTTCGAATTCGCTTGCCCAGGCCACCCGCGATGCCTACTTTATTCAGTCGGGCCTTGATGCCGCCTTCCGGGCCCGCTTGGGCGATACCACCGACGTGGAATTTAATTTCCTCACCCCCTCAACGGATTCCGAGGGGCGCCTTAACCACAATCAGCCCGTGGAGATTCGCTGCAGCTCTCCCTCCGGTGTCAAAGACTTCCGGGGCACGCGCATCGCCGTCATCGATCGCGCCGATTCGCCTACCTGGCAGTGGGCGATGCAGGCGGAGGCCGAGCTGCCGCAGGGCGGGGATGACCCGGCGAAGTTCATCCCCCTCGCTCGCCTCTTGGCCGGCAATGCCCCGGTACTGCGGGCACAACAAGGCGATCATGAGGCGATTATTGCTGTGGATTTTCACCCTCGCCTCGACTTTCCCACCAGCGTTGCAGCAGGCATTCGCCGCAGCGCGCCGGACATTGATGAGCAACGCGCGGTGCACGAACTCGCCCACCACTTAGGCATCACGGCAGCAGAGGTCGGCGCGGAATCTGCCGCGGACTCCACTGCGGAGTCCGTCGAGCATTATTCCGATGGAACGACGCTGCATTTTTCTAGCGCAGTGGGCTCGCCGCAGATCACCGCCATCGAGCCGGGCATGAAGGATACCCGCATCATCGAGGATGCCTTTTATTACGGCATGGAGCACCAGATGTACTTCCAGGGCAATTTCCCCGAGGCCACGGTGCACGTCAATGCGGACGTGGCCACGGCGGAGATCCGCTATTCTGGCGGGAAGGCCGAGGCCACGGCGGTACTCATCGCCACCATTTCGGAGGAGCGATTCCTGTGGGCGTGGGCCGATCCCGCGGTCAAGGACACCGCAGCCGCGCAGGCTGCCGCGAACCTGTACCGCTTCGGCATCGATCACCAGGTACCGGCGCTAATCCGGCCCGCGCTACCGCTGGACTATGCGCGCGCCCGGCAGATACCCCAGCTAGCCCTGCCCATCCTGGGCATGTGGACTTTGGTGGGCACCACGCTTGCCGATGGCCGCGTCGGCCTCGTCCTCCTCGATTCCGAAGCGCTGCATTTGCCGCAGCCCACATCCGCGGCCACGGAGGCAACGCTGGCGGCTACCCCACCCCGAGAGATCAATGAGGCGCGGGCCCGAGCAGCCTACGCCTCCTTCCGCGGGATTAATCTTTAGCTAATACATCGCGAATGGCGTCTACATCCACATCCGCGACGCTTGCCGGTTTGAACGCCGCATCATTGGATTTATCCACCAATACCGCGCGCACGCCATCGGAAAAGTCATCGCGGCGATACATATAGGCGCCGAGTTTCTTTTCCAGCTCAAGGGCCTCGCGAATGCTCGAGCATTTCGCCTCTGCTCGGTAGAGCTCCAGCGCGGCCACGATGGAGGTCGGGCAGGCCTGCGCGGTGAGCTTTTCTACCAGCTCCTTCAGTTCTGGGTACTCCTCTGCGGCAGCGGTGATGTCCTGCCAGGAATCGTGGCGGAAGCTAGCCTCGATCCCTTCGATGAGCTCCGCAAGCGGGGCCTCATCTTCCGGCTGCACGGAGTGCTGTTCCAGCGCGGCGTCAATGCCTTTGTCAATGACGTCGTTGGCAAAGGCATCGCCGTCTTTTACGTAGTCAGTGGCCAGCCCGCTCCACACGAGGTCTGCGGCGTACATGCGGTAGCCGGTAATACCCCAGAACTTCGCGAGCTCTGGCGAGGCCTTACCGCGCGTGCCTACGGCGTTTTGGGAGGCATACGCCATGCCCACATCCGTGACGTAACCAATATTCATCTCCGGCATGGAGGCGAAAGTCTTATCCGTGACCACGCAGTGCGAGCCGTGCGCGGAGACACCAAGACCGCCGCCCATAGCGATGCCATCCACCAGCGCGATGACCGGCTTGGGGTATTCCGCGATATCCCCGTTGAGGGTGTATTCCGAGGCAAAGAAGTCATCCACCTCGTCGTATTTGCCGTCCACGATGCCGTCGCGGGCCAAGCGGACATCGCCGCCGGCGCAATAAGCCTTGGGGTTGGTAGAGGTCAAAAGGACCTGCTCTACCTCGTCATCATCACGCCACTTATCCAAAGCGGCGGCAATGAGATCGATCATTTCTGGGCTCAGGGAGTTGAGAGCCTTTGGGCGGTTGAGCTCAATGACTCCGGTATGGTTGCGGATTGAGGACACGATAGGTGCATCATTAGTCATATCCCCTATTGTGACACACAACTCATATACCTAGCTACCGTTTGCGACTTCACAGATAGGTCTTAATTTTGCTTCCACAGCTTATCGCCCTAGACATGGACGGCACCCTGCTCGATGGAAACGGCGACTTGCCGCCAGGATTCGCGGAGACTAGCCAGCGCGCAACCGAGCTTGGCGTCACCCTCGTTCCGGCATCGGGGCGCCAGCTCGCCACCCTGCAAGAGATGTTTCCTCATGAAGAGACCTTTATTGCGGAAAATGGCTCCGTGGTTGTGCACAATAACGAGCTGCTGAGCACTACGCCCCTGCCGTCATCGGCCGTCCACGCTGCGGTGAGAGCGCTCGACGCGGTAGCCCAACCCCACACCGTGGTGCTGTGCACGCCGGCAACGGCGTTTGTGGAAACGGGCATCGACGGCCAAGCCTCCGCCGAAATTTCCAAGTACTATAAATCCATCACCTGGGTGGATAACCTGCACGATCTGCTCGATGAGGACATTATCAAAATCGCGGCCTTCTGCGCCGATGGCAGCGAGAAACACCTCCACGATCCGCTGCGCGAGGCCGTGCCCGAGCACAATATTGCGGTATCTGGGGCAGTGTGGCTCGATGTGATGGCGGCCGGGGTCAATAAGGGGGTGGCGCTAGAAACCATGGCATCGCTGCTGGGTATCCCCCAATCTCGCACCGCGGCGTTTGGGGATTTCCTCAATGATTTCGAACTCCTCCAAGCCGCTGGCACCGCCATTGCCATGGACAATGCGCATCCTAAGCTCAAAGCCATTGCCGATACAATCGCCCCGCCCAATACCGAGTATGGGGTGCTGACAGTGCTGAATCAGCTTTTTGCCAGCCAATAGGATTAGACTCTTTTCTTTCACCATCTATCCGTAAAATATTGCCAATTTCCCGCGCCACGCCGTGCTCTCTACTTTGGGTAATGGCGCTGCTCGCGGTCTAAAATTGGCCGATTAGTACATTTTCGTAGTGCAATGGGAGTTCATGTGAATCGTTTTCTGCGCTCGCTGCTGGGGAAGAAAGATTCCGAGCGTAATGAGGCCACGCCGCCTTCGACGCGGCAAAAGGATGGGCCTACAGGTGATTCCTCCACTGAGGCTTCTACGCCTAAATCCACCGCACCCGCCGAACCGAATGCGGAAAGCCACACTGATAAAGGCGCGCGGAAGCAACAACAGGCTCCCCGCTCGAGTGGGCAAAACAGCAAGTCAACACCACAGGACAAAGGCAAGCAGGACAGTAAGAAAGCTGCACAAACAAAGCCTACGGACATCAACCGTGGTCTCGCGCGCCAGTCGCGCCAGATAGGTACGCCCACGCCGCAACAAAAGCAGGCAACTCGCACCCAAAATGCGAAGGCTGCCAAATCCGCTCCAACTAAGGGCACTACCCAAAACAAGCAAAACGGTTCCGCGCAGAAAAAGGCCGAAGCGAAAAAACGCCAACCGGTAAAGCCAGCCACGGCCAAAGGATCTAAGAAACCGCAGCAACCCGCGGCCGAGACGAAGGAATTCCCAGCGAGCCCCGGCGGTACGTCCAGCAGTCCTAGTACTTCCCGCCCTAAAAACTCCGCTAGCGCATCCCAGTCTTCCGGTACTACTCGGTCCTCCGACGCCGCTCGTCCTTCGGGTACGACTAAGCCTTCTGGCCCTGCAAAGCCTGCCGATGATTCGGCGAACGCCGCACAAGGAACCCCTGAATTTCCCACCCAGCAGTCTTGGCCCGCCCAAAAGCCCAAACAACACACGCCTGAGCAAGCTAAGTCCAAACAGCACAAGCCTGAACAGCGCGCATCTAGTCACAAGCGACCAGAGCAGCGCCAAACCGCACAAGAATCCGCCGCGGCACAGGGCCCCGCCTCCGTCCAGGAGCCTGCCTCTATCCAGGGGTCCGCCTCTGCGCAAGAACAAAAGCCTGGGAACCCAAGCGGAGAGAAGACCGCGCCCACGAAGGCCTTTCAGGCTAAGCGCCCTGCCGAAGAGAACGCGCGGGAACAACAACCTGCAGCCAATCACTCTGCGGAGCAGTCGTCTGCGCAAGGCAAGCAGGGCGCCAATAAATCGAAATACCCCTTGCAGAATCAACAAAACGACTCTGAAGTACTTGCAATACCGCCAGAGGATAAAAACGTGCGCAAGAAGCGGCACGCGCGGCTACGCCAAGTCAAAGGCCTCGATGGCCTGCGCGGCCTAGCCGTTCTCGCCGTTGTCTTTTACCACTTTTTCGACGACGCCCTACCCGGCGGTTACTTGGGCGTGGACATGTTCTTCGTCCTCTCAGGATTCCTTATTACGTCACTCCTCGTGCGCGAATACCGCACGTCCGGGACGATTAGCCTGAAAGACTTTTGGGTCCGACGCTTTAGGCGCATCCTGCCGGCCGCCGTCGCCGTGCTCGTTTTCTGTACGGCAATCGTTGCGTGGGTTGGCGGCGATTTGGCGGTCGGCCTGCGTCAGCAATTCTTCGGCACCCTGTTCTTTGTCAATAACTGGACGCAGATTGCGACCTCGCAATCCTATTTCGCCGATAACGAGATCCAGGTATTCGCCCACTACTGGTCACTCGCCGTAGAAGAGCAGTTCTACCTCATCTGGCCACTGCTCATGCTGGGTATTTTCCGCATCTCGTCACGCCAGCCGCGCCGCCTTCCGGTCGTCGTCGCCAGCGTGCTGGGGCTTGCCTCCTTCGCAGCCATGTGGTTTATCTTCACGCCAGGTGAAGACCCCACCCGCGTGTACTACGGCACGGATACCCACGCATTCGGCCTGTTGACCGGCGCTGTCCTCTCCTTGTTGGTGACCTCTACGAAGTCCGATCCCAACGCGGATTCTTGGGCCACCTCCGGCAAGGTAGAAACCCGCGCCGCCGGCATCATTGGCTTCTTGGCGCTCATCGGCTATGTCGCGCAGCTATTCCTCATGCCTGACGATGCCGAATTTACCTACCGCGGCGGGCTCTTTATCACCAGCATCCTTGGTGCCCTCATGGTGTGGGGTGTCATCCACGAGTACGGCCCGATGACGCCGCTGTTTAGGACGAAGGTCAGTCGGTGGTTGGGTCAGCGTTCCTTCTCGCTGTACCTGTGGCACTGGCCAGTCATCATGATTTTGGAGGCGCTATTCCACGGCAATCAGAATTCTGAGAATACTTGGATTCTGGGTCTTGTCGCCGTCCCCATCTCCCTGATCCTTTCGGAGATCTCTTATCAATTCATCGAGAATCCTTTCCGCCGCGGCGGATACAAGAAGACGTGGAAGAACTACTGGGCCTCGCGCCCGAGCTTCAGCGAACTCAAGGATGGTTTTGGCAAGGCCATGTGGCCTGTCGTCCCGTTCTTGGTCGTCGCCTCTCTGGTGGGCGTTGTGTACGGCGTAGTTAATTCCAGCGACAAGACCGAATTGGAGCAGCAGCTCGACCAGCTCCAGCAGCAAAACGAAAGCAATAACCCACCTCCACCGGAGGCATCCGCTCCGTCAACAACATCGACTGAAGACGATAAAGACGAAGCAAAGGATGACGCCAAGACCCGCCCCATCCCGAAGGGGACAGATATTACCGCGATCGGTGATTCGGTGATGCTGGCGGCTAGCGATGCCCTCAGCCAACAGTTCCCTGGCATTTATATCGATGCCCAGGAATCCCGCCACTACACGGTGGGTATCCAAATCCTTCAACAAATGAAGGACGCCGGCACGTTGCGTGATACCGTATTCTTGGGCTTCGGCACCAACGGCGCCGCCCAGCCAAATCAAATCAGCCAGGCCATGGACATCATCGGCAAGGACCATACCGTGGTAATGGTTGTTCCCTACGGTGATCGCGAGTGGATGGCGCAGTCCCAGCAGGACGTCATCGACGCCGCCAAGGAATACGACAATGCCTATATCGCCGACTGGTGTGGCTATGCCGAAAATAATCCGGACATGCTCTACTCCGATGGCGTGCACCCGCTTCCCGAAGGCGCCACCGGCTATTCCGACGCCTTCTATGACGCTTTGAAGCAATATTCCAAATACGACAAGAGCGTATCCTCACAATGCCAGGCTTAACGGAGAGCGCGGCCGGAGGTAGCTAGCACATCTGGGTCGGCCTCCTACCTCAGCCTCACCCTCGCCCGCCCTTCGCGCTCACGGGCGGGGTTTATGTTCTGGCTCGTAGATGAACGCATAACTAAAGCCCGCACTCATGTCAACCATGAGTGCGGGCTTTAGTACTAGGCAGCGAGATTAATCGACGGCGAACTCGCCCATCTTGTCCCAACCGGTGCGGCCATCGATGTGGACGTTGATGATGTCTGGGGTCTCTACGAGGTACTTGGGGAATTCGTCGCAGGCGCGCTTGAAGTGCTCGCCCTGAACGTGCTCTACGTCCTTGCCATCTGCGTAGGACTCGAGCAGCAGGAAGCGCTGAGAATCTTCCGGATCGCGGTACCACTTGAAGTCGATGCAACCCGGCTCGGCGTTGCAAGCCTCGGTGTACCAGTTGATCTCATCAAGGAAAGTATCGGCGTATTCAGGCTTTACGTGGAACTGTACGTTAATCAAAATCATGCCCCCGATTCTATCAATATTGTTCCCACTGCGTCATGGCTGCTCTGCCATGCGCGCGGGCCTCAGGAGAATCGGGGGCAGGTATCGCGGGAATAAGAACTAGTTAAGGAAGTATTCCGCGATGTAGATGAACTCGCCATCAAAGGCAGTAGCGACGCCGTAACCGTACTCGGGTCCGAGGGTTACCTCGAGGCCCCGGTTGAACCAGTTGAGGCGCTCCTGGGCTTGTTCTTCAGACAGACGGTAGACGTTGCCTTGACCCTCATCGGTGTGGGTCACGCCGCTTGCCACGTCGCCGTAGTACGTAAGCTCACCGCCTGCACCCTGGTTTGCCCATTCCTGTGCGATAGCGGTTGCGGTCTCATCTGGGTGGTGACCAGCCTGGGCTAGGTGATCGGCGGTGGCTACCTGCAAGTCAGCGGCAACCTGCGGGGCCTCGAAGGCCTGTGGCTCCGGAGCGGCTTCAGTCGTAGGCGCTTCTTCCGCTGCTACTTCCGGTTCAGCTTCAGGTGCGGCCTTTAGAAAGCTGGGCAAAGTAACGTTGTACTTTTCAGCAAGGGTGGAAACCTGCTGAACCTGCGGGGCCGCGGTAAGCTCCGCAGAAGCCACTGCCGTGGTACCAGACAGGGCGAGTACGGTGGTCAGGACTGCTGCGGTGGCGCTTCGAATCGGCTTCATGATTTTCAGCTTGTCATAACTTTTCAGAGGGCGAAAGCATATCGCCGGTTCCGCCCCACTTCGATATGGCTTTGTTATACAAGCGGTGCTCTGCGTGCTCTGGGTTACCTCGCGGGGTTAAGAAGCCCTAGGAAGCCTAATAAATACCAACATCGAGTTCATTGAATTGCCGCTGCAGCTCCTCCGAATCAATGGAACGGGCAAGATCGGGCCCGGCGATGGCCGCAAATCCATCGAGGACAGAGTTCCCGTAATTATGGCCCACACCATCGGGAACATCCTTGGCTCCGGGTAGATCCGCAGCAACTTGCAGGTAGGTAATAATAGGCATCCACTGCATCACGCGCTCACGCGAATAGGGGCTGTCTTCTTTCATCCAATCCGGCTCTTTGAAGGCCAATCCGGGCGACCACCAGCTCACAGGATCGGAAGGGTGCTGAATATATAGCATGCGGGTCCTGCCCCACTCCTCTTCCGGAACGCGTCCCCAGCGGCGGACTTGGTCCACCTCGTTGGCAAAACGGACCACGAGCCCGCCGGCGTAGACCGGCGAGATTTCTGTCGACCCGGGATCACGGCGCTCCACAAACTGCGAGCGCAACTGGTTAAAGTGCGGCGGGCCTGTTAATAAGATGCCATCGACGGAGTTGGCGATATCGCGCACGCCAGAAAAGGCAGCCTCGATACCGGTTGTGCCTAAGGACTCGCCGTAGAGGTAGAGCTTGGGCCGGTCATCTTCGGGCAGCGAATTCCACCAGTCCACGACGGGGTTGATGAACTCTTCCCCGGCGCGCTCTACTTGGCCGCCGCCGCCAAGGAAGTGGAAAACGGACGGCATGGCGGAATACTGCGCTGCGGCAATGGCGGTATCCCCTCCATAGAGCAGTTCGAAGGCTTGGGCGGAATAAGACGATACCCAGCCGGTACCGGTGGTCATGGTCAACAAGAGGGCCTTGCGGTCTTGGGCGTGGGTGCGCTCGAGTTCATCGATAAGCAATTGCGCCCGCCCCTCATTGGAATCGCGGTTGCCCAGACCGGCGTAGGCGCGGATGGGCTCCTTGGCGGGTTTACCAGTCACCTGTTCAAGCTCGGCCTTATGTGCCCCGGAGCTTAGGAACCGGGAGCCTTGCAGGCCTACGCCGTTCCAGTCGACATCAGAAGTAGGCGATCCGGAGCGCTCGCTGAGGGTGGGGCGCTGAGCATCCGGATCAGGGTCGGCATTCTGGGCCGTAAAAACCCTATCGCCCAGGCCAACGATGGCGCCGGGAATGATGTTTTCCACGGTGTATATAGCAATGACCGCAACGATGAGTACGGCACCAAGGCGGCGATAGGTGGAGCGGAACCGCTGCGGGAAGCGCCGCGCTAACCAGCGCACCAGAAAGATAATGGAGCGCAGGATGAGCAGGAAAGCGGTAAATACCACCAAGGCCAAAGGCACGACCAGCAGGTAGCTGGACATGGACGGTGCGGGCACGGAATATACGCGTGCGAGCTCGTGCTGCCACCGCACGGCAATAATCACGAAACCGACCAGCCAGGCGATGAACGCGCCCGTGGCGATGCGCGCGAGCAGCCGGTAGCGCTTAGGCTCCCACGCGGAGGCGGCAAGCCATGGGTACTTATCCGCCCATTTGCTCACGACGAAGCGATACCACACCAGCTTCACACCGATGCCCACCACGTAACCGAAACCGGCAGCAAGGCCCGAAATCAGGCCTTGATAGGGCCAATCGCGGGGCAAAATGGACGGAGTAAGGCCCAGCGTAGACAAAATGGCGGCGCCGATAACGCCCCACGGATCGAGGTGGCGGGCAATATCAGCGATGCGAGCTTCTACTGTTCGAGCTTCTCCCCTAACTCCAGCCATTCCATCTCCAAATCCTCATAGGCGCTGCGATTGTCCTTTAATTCCGTATCGAGTCGGGTCATCGCTTCGGTATCGACTTCTTCTGCCGCCGCAGCCAATTTCTCATTGATCTGCGCGGCGGATTTTTCCAGCTTCTGCATCTTCCGCTCGAGTGCGTTCATCTTCTTGGTGATTTCGCGCTCTTGCTGGGAAGAAAGCTTCTTTTCCGGCTTCGGTGCCGCCGCGTCCGCCTTCTTTTCTCCCAGGTTTATAACCCCAGTTTTCTTGCCGGCCTCGATTTCTTCGCGCTTGCGCAGATACTCGTCGATGCCGCCGGGAAGGTTCGTCAGGTTGCCATCGCCAAAGAGCGCGTACGTATTATCCGCAATGCGCTCGATGAGGTAGCGATCGTGCGAAATGACCACCAAGGTACCCGGCCAGGAATCGAGTAGAGATTCCAATTCCTGGAGCGTATCGATGTCCAGGTCGTTGGTGGGCTCGTCTAGCAGCAAAACATTGGGTTCTGCCATGAGCACGCGGGTGAGCTGGAGGCGGCGGCGCTCGCCACCGGAGAGGTCACCGACCGGGGTGCGCTGGCGCTTGGCTGAAAAGCCAAGGCGCTCGGCCAGCTGGGAGGCGCTGAGCTCCTTTTTGCCTAACTGCACGTAGGTGGCAACGTCCTCGACGGCATCGAGAAGCCGGCGCTGCGGATCCAAGTCATCGAGTTCTTGGCGCAGCCAACCCAAACGCACCGTTTGGCCCTCGATGCGCTTGCCGGCTGCAAGCTCGTATTCGCCCGCCAGCGTGCGCAGCAGCGTGGTCTTTCCAGACCCATTCACGCCGACGAGACCGATGCGCTCGCCCGGAGCCAAGCGCCAGGTGAGGTGGTCAACCAAGGTGCGGCCATCCGGGGACTTAATCGTGGCATCTTCTAGCTCGATGACCACGCGGCCCTGGCGCTGCTTGGAAAAGGACATGAGCTCGACCTTGTTGCGCGGCTCGGGGACATCAGAAATTAGCGCTTCCGCGGCCTCAATCCGGTAGCGCGGTTTCGAGGTACGCGCCGGTGCCCCGCGGCGCAGCCACGCCAATTCCTTGCGGGCCAGGTTTTTGCGGCGTTGCTCCATCGCATCGGCCTGGCGGGCGCGCTCGGCGCGGGCAAACGTCCAGTCGTTGTATCCGCCCTCGTACGCATCGACCGTGCCGTCGTGGACCTCCCATGTCCAGGTGGCAATGGTATCGAGGAACCAGCGGTCGTGGGTGACCACGATGACGGCGAGGTTGCGCTTGAGCAGGTGGTCAGCCAGCCACTGCACGCCTTCCACGTCCAGGTGGTTCGTGGGCTCATCGAGCACCACGAGGTCTAAATCCTGCACCAGCGCGGCGGCAAGGTTGACGCGGCGGCGCTCACCGCCGGACAGGGAGCTCACGGGAGTATCTAGCCCCAGGTCCACGATGCCAAGGCCGCCGAGCACGTCGCGCACCTTGGCATTGGAGGCCCATTCGTAGGTCTCGAGCTCGAGGGGTTCAATGATCGCCTGCGCGATGGTGAGCTCTTCGGGCAGATCAAAGCGCTGCGTCACCACGGCCATGCGCAGATCCGAGGTGTGGGATACACGGCCGGAATCCGGCGGCTCAATACCGGTGAGCACTTCCAGCAAGGTGGTCTTGCCGCCGCCGTTAACGCCCACGATGCCGATGCGATCCCCGGTTTGTACGCCGAGTGATACCCCATCAAGGAGAGTTTTTAAGCCATAGGACTTGGTGACTTGCTCGAGGTTAATCAGGTTTGCCATAACAGGAACTCATCTTAATACCTCCCTACCGTCACCCCCGCATCCCCAAACATGTTGCTACCGAATTTCACTTGCAATACTCTGCGTGTGTATGAAGAAGCACACACTTACCCTCTGCACTATCCTCTCTGCCTCAGCTCTCACCATCGCTTCCTGCTCGGCGCCGGAAGAAGACACCGACGCCCAAAACACCAACGAGGCCACCACCGCGGAAAGCCACGAACACGACCATGACCACGATCATGAGGGCCACTCCCACGACGGCATGGAGGCCGAAGAGGGCCAAACCGAGGTAGCCCAGCTTCCCACGCGCATCGTCTTCTCCCACGCTGATGGTCTGACCACTTACGATGCCAAATCCGGCGATATTCTCGATGAAGAAGAGATGAATTCCTTCCTCCGCCTCAATGACGCCGGCAATGACCGCCACGTCATGGTGACCAAGGGCGATAACTTCCTCACCTACGACACCGGCCGCATCACCAAGGCTCACGGCGACCACAACCACTACTACACTGCGGATCCAGAGCTGGGCGATGACAAGATTAAGGCGCCCCACGCTGGCCACGTGGTCCACCACGATGGTTTTACCGCCCTATTTTCTGATGGCGATGGCGTAGCCAAGATTTATAAGACCGAGGACATTGGCTCCAAGGACGCCAAGCCCGTCAACACCGTCAAGACGGGCGAGGCGCACCACGGCGTGGCCGTCCCGCTTGAGGATGGCTCCGTGGTCATCACCAAGGGCACCGAAGACGAGCGCCACACCATCCAGCACCTGGACAAGGACGGCAAAGTCTTGGATGAAACCACCGAGTGCCCCGGCGTCCACGGCGAAGCAGCCGCTGGAAATGGCAAGCTCTTCTTCGGCTGCGAAGACGGCCCCGTAGTCTTTGACGGCTCCAAGTTCCACAAGGTAGACGTCTCCGACTATGCCGGTGCCGATGGCTACCAGCGCTCCGGAAACTCCGCGGGATCCGAGGAATCCAATGTCATCTTGGCGGATAACAAGACCGAGAAGGACGCCGATTTCGAGCGCCCCACCTCGGTAACCTTGATCAATACTGAGGACTACTCCGCCAAAAAGGTGGACTTGGACGGCTCCTACTGGTTCCGCTCCCTAGCACGCGGCCCTATGGGCGAGGCCCTGGTGCTCACCACCGATGGCAAGCTCAATGTCATCGACCCAGACTCCGGTGAAATCACCAAGAAGATCGACGCAATTTCCAAGTGGAAGGAAAACGAGGAGTGGCAGCAGCCAGGCCCAATCCTCAAGGCCGCCAATGGCTATGCCTACATCACGGATGCACAGAAGAAGGAGCTCGTCGTCATCGACCTCCTGCGCGGTAAGGAAACCGACCGCTACGAGCTGGACTTCGAGCCCACCGAAATGGCCGTGCTCTAAGTTTCTAGCGCTCTAATGCTCGTGCTTGGCGATACCCCCTCCCCATCGCCCTAAGCTAGAGCACTTCCGCACCCGCAGCCGGGCCCTGGGCTACAACGCCCTTGGTGCCCGGTATTTCTATGCTGACCTGTGCTGCAACTTCTTCCGCGTCTTCGCGGGTAGCGCATAAGAACGCGCAGGTGGGACCGCTGCCGGAGACGATGCCGTTGAGCGCGCCCGCGTCCATACCCGCCTCCAAGGTCTTGCGGAGATCTGGGCGCAGGGATAGCGCGGCGGGTTGCAGGTCATTGTGCAGGTGCGCCGCGACGCGCTGGGCATCGCCGGAAATTAGCGCTTGGGAAATCTCCGTCGTATCAAGCGCCGGCGCGGTTACCCGCCCCGCATCGCGCAATTCATCGAGCTTGCGGAACACGCTTGGCGTCGACAGCCCCCGGTCAGAAGCGATCAGCGCCCAGTGATAGGTGCCCCTGGTCATCATGGAGGTCAACTGCTCCCCGCGCCCGGTACCAAGCGCCGTGCCGCCCAGCAGGGTAAACGGCACATCCGAGCCAAGGGCAGCGCCCAAGGCATCCAGAATGTGATCTCCTACCGAATCGATTCCGTAATAACGGCCGTAGCAGCGCTCGGCAAGGCGCAGCGCCGCCGCTGCATCCGCGGAACCGCCCGCCATGCCGCCGGCGGTGGGAATTGCCTTGTGAATCTCAAGGCCCACCTCCGGAATCTTGATGCCGCCGCGGGTGACATACAGGTGCTGCATGATGCGGTCCACCGCAGTCCACGCCAGGTTCGTGTCATCCTTGGGCACGCCCGCCGCGTGCGAACCGGATACCTTGAGGTACTGCACGCGGGGTTTATCTACTTCGGCGTTACCTAAATCAGTCAGCGTTACCGTATCGTGCAGGCTCAGGGACTGAAAGACCGTGACCAGCTCGTGAAAGCCATCCTCCCGCGGTTCCGCCACGCCAAGGTGCACATTGACCTTGGCGTGCGCATGCGCTGTATAGGTTATCGGCTCGTTTCCGTGTGGTGCGCTCACTGTAGTCCTGCCAATCGTACAAAGTCTGCAATAGCGAGCTTCTCCCCGCGCTGCTTCGGATCGATTCCGGCCGCGCGCAGCGCCTCTTCGGCGGCCGCACCGGAACCATAGTGGCCCGATAGTGCGGCGCGGAGGGTCTTGCGGCGTTGGGCAAAGGCGGCATCGACAAGCGGCCAAACCGCAGCGCGCGCGGCATCGTCGACCGGCCAGGGCGGGGTATCGAAGACATCGATGCGCACCAAGCCGGAGGCGATATTGGGCGCGGGCCAAAAGACATTCTTGCCAATGGTCCCAGCCTGGCTCACCGTGCCATAAAACCCGGCCTTTACGGAAGGCACGCCGTAGATCCTGCTGCCGGGCTCCGCGGCGAGGCGCTGCGCCACCTCCAGCTGCACCATGACGAGCACGCGGCGGATGGAAGGAAACGTCTCCAAAAAGTGCAAGAGCACCGGCACCGC
This sequence comes from Corynebacterium sp. KPL2734, assembly GCF_040225595.1. Classification (NCBI taxonomy): domain Bacteria; kingdom Bacillati; phylum Actinomycetota; class Actinomycetes; order Mycobacteriales; family Corynebacteriaceae; genus Corynebacterium; species Corynebacterium sp. KPL2734. The sequence continues at coordinate 89,029 of NZ_JBEHFO010000005.1, forward strand.
CACGTTATAGGGCAGGTTGGCCACCAACGCCGTAGGAGCCGCGACATCCTCACTGGTCACGCGCAGCGCGTCTTTTTCCACCACGCGCAGGCGCTCGGCGTAGTCGGCGGCGCGCTCTCCCACCGTTTCCGGCAGCTGCGCCGCCAAGCGCGGATCGATTTCCACCGCGGTGAGATCCTCAACGGTCTCCACCAGCCCTAGGGTCAGTGACCCCAACCCGGGGCCGACCTCCACGACGCGGTCTGTGGGATCCAGATCCGCTGCCGCGATGATGCGGCGAATGGTATTGGGATCGTGGAGGAAATTCTGTCCCAATTTCTTGGTGGGCGTGATATCCAGTTTCTCCGCTAAAGCTCGGATTTCTACTGGGCCTAAAAGCGCGGCGCCCGGGGATTCAGTCATGTTCTCTAACCTAGTAGAAGAATGCAGAAAGTCGCACCCCGCGCCGTAGTGACGCGGGGTGCGGTGCAAAATGCGCGGTGCTGCGCGTGCTTTTTAGCGCAGGCCCAACTTGGCGGTACATGCAGGCCATGCACCCCAGCCCTGGGAGGCTTGTACCTTTTGTGCCACGGCAATCTGCTGCTCGCGGGTGGCCTGCCAAGCCTCAGGTGCGTATTCGGTGCCGCCGAAGCCAGCCCAAGTGGACGGTGCGAATTGCAGGCCGCCGGAGAAACCATTGCCGGTATTGATGGACCAGTTACCGGTGGATTCGCACTGCGCGATGGAATCCCACACGGAGCCATCAGCCACGGCGGGGGCAGCCGCGCCCGAGTTACCGCCTTGCGGCTCCGGCTCCGCCTGCTTGGTGCCGCGGGCAATGGTCGCAGGCTTTGGCCCTACAACGACCTCATCCTTGATGACTTCTTCGGATTCCTTCTTGCCGTTCTTCAGGACCACCTTGCGGGTGATTTCGCGCTTGCCCTTTTCGCCTTGCTCGCGCACCTCTTCAGCGCCAACTTCCAGCTCAGGGTCATCCACGAAATGCGGCTCGGCGTCGAATTCCTCAGTGACATCCTCGGTCTGAATGTCTATCCGCTCAACCTTGATAGACATGCCCTCGGTGACCTTTTCTTCCTTGGCTGGGAAAACGCGGTCATCCTCATCGAGCTTGATACCGCGCTCCTTGAGCACATCGTCCACGGTCTTGGCGGCAATCTTGGTGTAGGTATTCTTGCCCCCATCGTTGATCTTGATGATCTTGGGGGAAACGACCTCTAGATCCATGCCATCTTTTAGCTGGGTATCTTTATCCACGTCATCCTCGCCAGACTTCACGGCAGCTCCCGGGTTTACGCCCTGCAGGTTATTGAGCAGATCAGACACGGTGAGATCAGTAGTAGAAAGCTGCTGCTGTTCACCATCGATGGATACGGCAACCGGCTTGGCGGTGCGCACGGAGATCTCATCGCCATCGGCCACGGACTCAGATGGTGCGGGCGAGACGATGTCTTCTTCGCCCACCTGGACGCCGGCCGCCTGCAGGGCACCGTCCACGTCTTTGGCAAAGGTGGCCAGCTCTACCTTGTCACCGTTGACTTCTACAACTAGGTCTTTCTGCGCAGCAACCGCCACGACACCGCCTACGGCGAGGGTGCTCAAGACGCCACCCGTTGCTAGGCGCAGCGGCAGGGAACGTGAATTATTGATGCGCTTAATGTGGTGAGGTGCCATGTGTAGTTAATCTCCGGTGGTGCTGTCTATCCAGTATCACAATTATTGCCGCGGGCTAGGGAAACCAGCGGCGGTGCCGCGACTACTCCACTGTGAACCAGCGCGGCGGGAAGGTAGAGGCGTTAAGCCTCAACGAACAATCAATAACAATACGATAACGAGTGAGGAAAGTCGAGAAGCGCTGCGCCACAGCTATAACTGGCGAAAACAGTTGTCACATCCAGCACCCATGCCACCAGCGACCAGTGTATTTAATTTTGTGACAATCCTCACTCGCCTGTCGTCTTAATTCCATACACCCGGTCAAAAGTCTCATTGACCTCCGCCGCCAATGCCTGAGTGGTCTGGTGGCGCGCCCGAGCAATACAGTCATAGGTGTGCCCAATCAGGGAAGGCTCATTCCGCTGCCCGCGGAATGGCTCCGGGGTCATAAACGGCGCATCAGTCTCCACCAGCAACTGCCCCGCCGGAGCCAGCGCGGCCGCCTGGCGCAACTGCGCATTGCGCTTAAAGGTGACATTGCCAGCAAAGGACAACACGTAACCGCGCTCTAATGCTTCTTCTGCCACCCGCAGCGGTGAGGAGAAGCAGTGGAGCATGACGGTTTCAGGCGTGGGGGCATCAGCAAGAATGCGCAGCAAATCCTTATCCGCCTCGCGGTTATGGATCATAAGGGTCTTGCCGGTGCGCACCGCCAGATCGATATGCCAGCGCAGAGATTCTTCTTGCTGGACCAAGCTCGCGGTGGTCTCCGGTTCGTGGTGGACCCAATAGGCGTCCATGCCGGTCTCGCCCACCGCCACGCACCGCGGATCCGCCACCATGTCCTCCAAAGCGGCTTTGGTGGGCGCGTCTAGCTCATGCGCCCGCACCGGGTGGATGGCACAGGCGGCATACACATTGGGAAACGCGTGCGCGGTCGCAAGAGCCGCTTCGGACTCGCGGCGGTCATCGCCTACCGTCACCAGGCGGGATACCCCGGCGGCGCGGGCGCGGTTAACCAGCACCTCATCGGTATCTTTATGCGAGAAAAGGTGCGTATGCGCATCACTGAGCCCGCTGAGCCCTGGGGCTGGAATGGGAGTAGGACGTCGCTTCTTTTTAGACATACCCGCAATTGTAATATTGGCAGCTATGTTGATCAGACCAGCGGACCTGAGCGATGTCCCCGCCATGACCGATACCCTCAACTGGGCCATCGAGCACACCGATGTCATCTTTAACTCCACCCCAGTCACCGTGGCTGAACGCGAAGATCACCTGCGCCACATCCAGGACATGGAGTGTCCTTTCCTCGTTGCCGAAACCGATGCGGGCGAATACTTGGGCTGGGCGCTCTACCACCCTTACCGCGATCCCCGCATCTGGCAGGGCTGCTATGAAACCACGATCTACCTTTCCCCCAATGCCCAGGGCCAAGGCGTGGGCACCGCCCTGATGGGTGAGCTCGTAGACCGCGCCCGGGCAGATGACAAGGTGCATTCGCTGCTCGCCTTGATCGTGTCTACTAATACGGCATCATTAAAGTTGCATGAAAAGTTCGGGTTTGAAAACGTGGGAACTCTCAAAGAGGTAACCTACAAATTCGATCACTGGCTTAGCCTCACCCACTTAGAACTTCTGGTGTAAAGGACTTTTGATGCATATTCGCCCCGCTGAGCTTGCCGATGCCCCCTCGATTTCCGCCATCTACAACGCCGCCTCTGCCGCTAAACCGACCAATAACCTCATCACCTGGCAAGAAGAGGTTTCTGACCGCGAGGATTGGCTAAAGGACATGTCCAAGGCGGGCTCGCCTGTGCTCGTTGCCGTAGACGATGATGAAATCATCGGCTGGGCCGCCTACTTTCAATTCGTCACGCCCGCCATCTACTACGGCACCGTCGAAGATTCCGTATACATCTCCCCCGCAGCCCAAGGCCAGGGCGTAGGCTCCGAGCTTCTCGATGCCCTCATGGACATCGCCGCCGACGATCCCTATATCGAAACCATGATTACCTACATCGTGGATACCAATGCCGGTTCCATTGCGCTGCACAAGAAATTTGGGTTCACAGAAACCGGCCGCATGCCCAATATCCACACCAAGGACGGCGTGCGCCTAGGTTTGGTTCATCTGCAGCGCGATTTCCAGCACTAGGCAGAACCTTAAAGGCATAACCAAAGCGCGGTGGCCTTCCCTTTCATTGGGACTGGCCACCGCGCTTTGTGTATCTAGCGGTGTGCTACCGCGCTAGTTCATCACCGGCGCCCATTCCGGGCCGGTTTCGCCGAGCTCTGGATCCAGCTTGGAAATAAGCGGCTTCGGCTTTGCCAAGGTAGTACCCGGTGCCACCTGGATGCGCTCCCACTTGGCCTGCTGCTGGGTGTAGTCACCCATAATGACGGGATATTCGTGGTTTTCTGGGGGAAGCCCCGCACCTACGAGCTCAACCGGGATATCATCCTTGACCTCGCGCACCTCAGGCTGCGCGGCCCATTCGCCGGTGCGACCCAGAGTCTCGTGCACCTTTTGCGCGGTAAATGGCAGGAATGGGGTGAGCATGACATTGCAGTCAGACACAACCTGCAGGGCGGTCCACAAGACGGTGGCTAGTCGCTCGCGCTGGGTTTCATCCTTGGCCAGCTTCCACGGCTCCTGGGAGGCAATATAGGCATTCGCCTCGCCCACCACGTGCATTATGGAGACGATGGCCTGCTTGAACTTGGATTGCTCCAGCAGGTTACCGGCAGTGTTAAACGTCTCCTCCGCCAGCTGCAAAATGGCCTCGTCGCGCTCCTCCAGGGCCGCTGGAACCGGAACCTCGCCAAAGTTCTTGTGCGCCATGGACACGGTGCGGTTGACCAGGTTGCCCCAGCCATTGGCCAGCTCATTATTGACGCGGCGCACGAATTCATCCCACGTAAAGTCCGCGTCGTTGTTTTCCGGGCCAGCCACGGCGATGAAGTAACGCAGCGGATCCGGGCCGAACTCCGCCAGGAAGTCCTTAACGTAGATCACCACGCCCTTGGACGAGGAGAACTTGGAGCCGGACATAGTCAAGTATTCCGAGGACACGATTTCCGTTGGCAGGTCCAACTCACCGTACTGGTGCAGCTCGCCGCCCTTGGAGCCCTTGCCGGCATAGCCCAGCAATTCCGCCGGCCAGATCTGCGAGTGGAAGGTGATATTGTCCTTGCCCTGGAAGTAATAGTGGCGGGTTTCTGGGTCCTGCCAGAATTCCTTCCACGCCTCCGGCTGGCCGGTGCGGTGTGCCCACTCGATGGAGGCGGACAGATAGCCCACGACGGCGTCGAACCACACATACAGCTTCTTCGCGTTATTGTCCTGCCAGCCGTCCACCGGAATGGGAATGCCCCAGTCAATATCGCGAGTCATGGTGCGCGGGCGCATATCCTCCAGCAGGTTCAGGGAGAACTTCAGCACGTTCGGGCGCCAATCCTCGCGGGTGGAAAGCCACTTTTGCAGCTCATCCTTAAGAGATGGCAAATCCAGCAGGAAGTGCTCGGTCTCCACGAATTGCGGCGTTTCGCCGTTGATCTTGGATACCGGGTCAATAAGGTCTACCGGGTCCAGCTGGTTGCCGCAGTTATCGCACTGGTCACCGCGGGCGCCATCCGCGCCGCAAATGGGGCACGTGCCCTCGATATAGCGGTCCGGCAGCGTGCGGCCGGTGGACGGAGAGATTGCCCCCTTGGTGGTCTCCTTCAGCATGTAGCCGTTCTCATTGAGACCCTTGAACAGTTCCTGCACCACCGAGTAGTGATTACGGGTGGTGGTGCGGGTAAAAAGGTCATACGACAAGCCGAGGTTAGCCAGATCGTTGACGATCTGGCGGTTATAGCGGTCCGCGAGTTCGCGGACGGATACACCCTCTTTATCAGCTTGGACCAGCAACGGGGTGCCGTGCTCATCCGTACCGGAGACCATGAGTACGTTGCGGCCACGCATTCGCTGGAAGCGGGCGAATACGTCAGAGGGAACGCCAAAGCCAGCCACGTGACCGATGTGGCGCGGGCCATTGGCATATGGCCAGGCAACATTTACTACTAAAGACTCAGTCATGGAGTCCAGTTTATCGAAGCACCTGCACGAACACACGTTGAGGGCACATTACCTCTCCCACCGAAAAACGCCCGCCTCCCTCCCAAGTCTGGGAAAGCGACGGGCGTTGCTACCGAAGGCGGTAGATACTTTATCTACTTGCGCTTCATCGGGTTCTTCAAACGCTCGTTGCGGCGCTTCTTGAGCACCTGCGTGCGCTGGTAGTCGCGGTGCAAGCGGCGCTCGCGGGCCATCTTGCGCTGGAACTGCTGCGCCTCGCGGTACTCGAGGTAGATGATGTCCTGACTCAAGTCCTTGTAGATGGCGAACATCAGGCCAATAACGATGAACAGGAACGGCAGCGCCGCCACGATGGTGACGTTCTGCAGGTTGGACAGCGCGTCCTCATTAACCAAGAGTAGGGTCAGGCCAACGGCTGCGGTCAGGGCACCCCACAGGGCAGACAGCCACGGCTTCGCGGTTGCGGCACCATTTTGGGTCATCGAACCCATCACGGTGGAAGCGGAGTCTGCGGAGGTGATGAAGAAGGTGGACAGCAAGATAACGGCGACGACGCCGGCAATGAAGCCACCGGGCAAGTTGTGCAGGAGGTTAAACAGCTCTACCTCGGCGGATTCGCCGGTGATGGATTCGCCGTTTTGCTCCATGTGGATTGCGGTGCCACCGAAGATGGCGAACCACAGGGTGGAAACGCCGGCTGGGATGAGAAGGACGCCCAAGCAGAATTCGCGAACGGAACGGCCGCGGGAAATACGCGCCAAGAACATGCCCACGAATGGGGACCAGGAGACCCACCATGCCCAGTAGAAGATGGTGTAGCCAGACAGCCACTCACCGGCGGTGCCGTTTTCGGACTCAGCGGTACGGCCGATCATCTCGGTGAAGTAGTTGAAGTAGTTACCGATGGATCCCGGAATCTGGTTCAGGATGGTCACGGTTGGACCCAAGATGAATACGAAGATGGCCAGCACCGCAGCCAAGACCATGTTGGCATTGGAGACATACTGAATGCCCTTGCCCACACCGGAGAGCGCGGACAACAAGAAGGCCAAGGTCAGAACCAACACAATGCCGATAACCACGGACTGGGTTGGGTTATCGATGATGCCGGAGGCTTCCAGGCCGGCCTGAATCTGCAGCGCGCCAAGACCCAGAGAGCAGGCAGTGCCGAAGACGGTGGCGAAGATGGACAAGATGTCAATGAACTTGCCCACTCCGCCGTTGGCGCGGCGCTCGCCGATGAGCGGCACGAAGGCCTGGCTCAACAGCTGCTTGCGGCCGATGCGGTAGGTCGAGTACGCGATGGCCAAACCAACAATGGCGTAGACAGCCCAGGGGTGCAGCGTCCAGTGGAACATGGCGTAGGCCATAGACGAGCCCACGTTTTCGGTTCCTTGGCCAGGCGTACCGTCGCGGTAGTTCGCCAGCGGCTCGGAAGCGCCGTAGAACATCAGACCGATGCCCATACCGGCAGCGAACATCATGGCAATCCACGAAGGCGTGGAAAACTCGGGTTCCTCATTAATATGACCCAACCTAATGGAGCCAAACTTGGAGGAAGCGATGAAGATAACGAAGGCCACGAAGACGGTTCCAAAGAGCACGTAGGCCCAACCGAACTTATCGACGACCCACGTCAGGGCTGCGGAAGAAAAGTCCGCGAAGCTATCCGGTGCAGCAAGGCCCCAGAAAACGATGGCGGCAACAAGCACACCCGCAATCCCCATGATGGTCCAGTCAATGGGGATATTATCGCGGTCTGCGGCGATTTCGATTTCCGGATCGTCATACTCTTCGGGGTGGAACCCCTCAGAGTTGATCATGTCCTGGATCTGGCTCGTCGCCGTTTGCTCGTCCAGTGCCTCTTCTACCGTTTGATAATCCTCAATCGGCTGATCGCTCGAAGCAGTAGAGGTGGTCCCAGCAGGTGCTTCGCTGGGCCCCTTTCCTTCTTCGGGCACACCAGTGCCGTTATTTTCAGTATTAGTCATGCTCTCTACAGTGGCGGCGCGACCCCAATTTTTCAAACCGTTTTGATAGCAAAACCCCAGCTTATCCACATTTTTGGGCATTTCCTTAAGACTTCCTGCACGCCCATAGGCCGCATATCCCCACGTAGACAGCTTTTAGGCGTCACACGCCCGAGAAATATAACGATTCGATAACATATATAAAAGCGTGAAACCACCTGTTAGCACGACTAATTGTGACGTTTTATACGCTGCATAGAAATAACCTGCGGACAGCTCAACAAGTGTTCAACTAGCGGGCCGTCAGCGGGCATCCAACGCGGCATCGTATAATTCCCGATTGGACACCCCAGTCCCTTTGGCGGCCTGCTTGCACGCGTCCTTCAAGCGCATGCCGGCCGCGGCCAACTCCAAGGCCTGCGGGACAAGGTCAGCGGCGGTCACGGCAGCGCCGGTTCCGCCTTCGATGACCACGGTAATTTCGCCCTTGACTCCCTCGCTCGCCCACTCGGCCAGCTCAGCTAGCGAGCCGCGGCGTACTTCCTCATACGTTTTGGTCAGTTCGCGGCATACCGCGGCGGGGCGATCGCCGCCGAGAACCTGGGTGGCATCGGCAAGCGTCTCGGCGATGCGGTGGGGCGATTCAAAGAATACGATGGCGCGCTTTTCATTGCGCAGCGATTCCAACCATGCCTTTCGCGGGCCAGGCTTGCGCGGCGGGAATGCATCAAAGAGGAAGTGGCCCACGCCCAGACCAGAGAGGGCGAGCGCCGTGGGCACCGCCGAGGGGCCTGGAAAACACGTCACGGGAATATCTCTTTCGGCGGCCGCGGCCACTAGGGACAGGCCTGGATCGGAGATGATCGGCATGCCGGCATCGGTGACCACGAGGACGGTGCCGTGCTGGGCGGCATCGATAAGCTGCTGCGCACGCGCCTGCTCATTGTGGTCAAAGTTGGATATCACGGACCCGGAAATTTCGATGCCCAGGGCCTGCGCCAGGTTGCGCACGCGGCGGGTATCTTCGGCGGCGATGACATCAGCATGCGCCAATGCCTGCATCAGGCGCGCCGAGGCATCACCGGCATTTCCCAAGGGCGTGGCGGCAAGGATAACGCCGCGCGGAAGTGGTTCCAGACCTAAAGCTGACATGCCTCTAGCATTCCACATTCTCCTATGCGCCCGCGCGCAGGCTCGTCGCCTAAACTCTTCTTCGTGACTATTGCTACCGCTGCCCCCGCTAGCTCACCGCGCACCCCGCATAACCGCGTGATGCCACCGGCACCGCGTACCTACACGTGGGGCAAGGCCGATTGGATAAGCACAGGCATCATCGCCGTTCTCGCACTAATCACCCGGTTCGTGGGTCTTACCGCGCCGGTATCCCAGGGCACGCCCGTCTTCGACGAAAAGCACTATGTGCCCCAAGCCTGGGACATGGTCAAAAGCTGGGATAGCTTATTCATCGGTGGCATCGAGACCAACCCAGGCTTTGGGCTCGTGGTTCACCCGCCGCTGGGCAAGCAGATCATTGCGATTTCGGAATGGGTCTTTGGTTATACCCCGCTGGGCTGGCGCTTGATGACGGCCCTCTTCGGCGTCGGCACCGTCCTGATGACCATGGCGCTGGCTCGCCGGTTGTCCTTTTCCTGGCAGGTCGCTACCTTTGCCGGCATTTTAGCCGTCTGCGATGGCGTCCTCTTGGTCTCCGCGAAATTCGGCATGCTGGATATCTTCCAGGTCTTTTTCATCGTCGCCGCGGCGTGGGCGCTAGCCCGCGATCATCAGCAGACGCGCGAGCGCCTCCACCATGCCCTGCTGAGCGACGGGATGGGCACCTCCCCCTTCGGCCCACGTTTTGGCTTCCGGTGGTGGCGCTTTACCGCCGGAGTCTTTTTAGGCCTGTCGCTTGCCGTGAAGTGGTCTGGGTTGTACTACATCATGTTTTTCGGCCTGCTCTGCGTCTTTAGTGACCTCGCGCTGCGCCGCAAATATGGCATTCGCCGCTATATCGTGGGCACGCTCATTCGCGATACTCCCGCGGCCCTCGCTTCTCTGGTGGCCGTGCCCGTGCTCATTTATGTTTGGAGCTGGCGCGCGTGGTTTGCCTCAGAGACCGCGGTCTACCGGCACGCCAAGGTGGATGGGACCATCGGGGAAAACTCTTGGCTCATGCACTTACCGGAGCCGGTGGCCGGCTGGTTTTATTACCACTTATCCGTATTGGATTTTCACGCCAGCTTGACCTCTTCTGGTGGCCACCACCACCCTTGGGATTCAAAGCCGTGGGCATGGCTGGCTGGGGCTCGGCCCATTTTGTACTACTCCAGTACGGACCTGGAGTGCAGCGGCGGTGGCGAATGCCGCAAGATGCTCTACCTCTTTGGCACCCCGGCTATCTGGTGGCTGGTAGTCCCCGCGGTCCTTTGGGGACTGTGGTCGCTTATCATCCGCCGCAACCGCGCCTTCCTCATTCCCCTCGTGGGCTTCGCGGCCGGGTTCCTCCCGTGGCTAGCTGCCTTTGACCGGCAGATGTACTTCTTTTATGCCACCGCATTTATCCCGTTTGTCATTGTGCTTCTTGCCCTCACTCTGGGCCAAATGGTCGGGCGCGGTAAGCCCATAAGGTGGCGCTGGATAACGCGAATCGTTGGTGGGACGATGCGGCGGGGAACGCTTGCCGCCGCCTGCTACCTGGCGCTGGTGATCGCGATGTTCTTCTACTTCGCGCCCATCTTATACGGCTTCATCATCCCGGAATCTTGGTACCAATCCATGATGTGGCTGCCCAGCTGGAAATAGGTGGCAGGAACCCGTGCGCCTTAGTGTGGCTGCGCGTTTAGGGATTTCCACCACGCGCGCACCAGGTAGCCCTTCTCGGCCGCCCACGCCCAGGCCAGGCTCATGGTCGAGAGCGCGGTGGCAATAAGCAAATAGACCTGTTCCATAGTGACGGTACCGAGAGCAATATCGCGCACGCCAAAGCCAAAAAGAAACGCAAACATCGTGGCGGATACCGGGAGAAGCCCGGTCACAGACGCTGGGCGCCACGCGCTCCACAGCAGGCCACACGCCATGCCAAAGCGCACGGCCGCGCCTTCCATCAGCAAATTGGCACGGTCTGGATCTGCCGTGGGGTCCAGCACCGAAGCCTCGGTGCCCAGCGGCACTAGGCCGGAGGAGCGCACCACCTGCACGATGGCCCACACCGCAAAAACAAGTCCCATGACCACCAAGGCAATGCGTGCCACCGTGAGGTTGGCCTGCCTAGCGCTCGAGGCCCGCTTCCACTCCGGTTCTACCCCTGCGAGGATTACCTCTGATAGGTCGGTCGGCGGCGCCATGCCGGAATCCGCCGGTTCCACGAAGCTTAAGGAACGCGATAGCGCCGCTGCCTTATCGCGAAAGGCCCGACACTCCGCGCAGTGTTCTAGGTGGGCGTCGATGACGTCAGCGGAAAGCTCCGCTTCTTCCCCATCCAGCTGGGCGGAAATCGCCGCTTGCACTTGGCTATGCGTCAACATTGCTTAACGCCCTATCCAAGCTCGCCCGGCCAGAACCAAAAATAACGATCATCAGCAGTGACATGCACAGCACCAAGGGGTACTCGATGCCACCGTCGCCAGCAAAGAGGCCATTGCCCCAGTGCACGAAGTACAGCGCGCCCACCATGTCCACGGCCAGCGCCGCAGCGGCAAAAGTGGTCAACAGACCAATGACGAGGAAGGCGCCGCCTACCATTTCCCCGATTGCGGCGGCATAACCGGCAATCTGTGGCTGCGGGATGCCGAGGGCAGAAAACTGCCCCACAGTCTCATCCATTCCGTCCATGAACATCTTGTCCACGCCGTGCGCGATAAAAATGAGTCCGAGGACCAACCGAAAAAGCAACAACGCGGCATCGCGAACGGCAGGTCTATTCATGGTCAATAGACTACATCGAATGCCCACCCCAACGCGAAGACGCCACTACCCCACCCGCTGAGCTCGCAATTTCACCAACTAGCTAGGTACACACTGCGCCCCACCCGCCATCGCTGCTTCAATGGAAAAGACAGGGAAAATAGGCACTACACAGCAACAGGAGAACCTCCCATGGATACTGAAACCACTACCGAAGAACGAACCCCGCTAGCGTACGACGAAAACGGTATAGCCCGCACGCCGTGGGCCGTGACATCGTCGCTGTTGACGGCTTATTACGACACCGAATGGGGCCTTCCCATTAGGGATGAGGCCGGACTGTTTGAGCGCCTGAGCTTGGAGTCCTTCCAGTCTGGGTTGTCCTGGGCCGTGGTATTAAAAAAGCGCCGCGCCTTCCGCGAGGCCTTTTGCCACTTTGATCCAGAAAAGGTCGCGGAATTCGGCGAGGCCGAGGTGGAGCACTTGCTTGCCGATGCCACCATTATCCGCAACGAGCCCAAGATCCGCGCCACCATTAATAATGCAAAGGCCACCATTAAACTGCGCGAAGACGGTGGCTTAGCGGATTTCATTTGGAGCTTTCAGCCCACAGAAAATATTTATCCCGAGGTCATGGAGGATATTCCGAAGAAGAGCCCAGAGTCGCAGGCCATGTCGCGGGAATTGAAGAAGGCCGGTTTTAAGTTTGTGGGGCCGGTGACCTGCTTTGCGCTCATGGAAGCTATCGGTATGGTCGATACCCATCTCTTGGGCTCTCACCGCCGGGCTACCTCCGGCGTATGGCCGGAGGAAACCGAAAAGCTCCACGGAAGCGAGAATGCAGCCGGCTAATTAACCCGCGCGTCGAGCGGCCAGGTCATCGCGGCGACCTACCCCGCGAGGACCGGCGTGCGGGCCGTCAAAGTCGCCGTCCTCATCATCGCTGTAGCTTAAGGGAAGGTGCTCAAAGTCGGGGCTTTCATCGTCGATTTCGACGACGACCGCACCCGGACGGCGCAGGTTGCGGGGGATCTTCAACGCCTCATCATCGGTATTGTGAACGCCCAACCGCGCCCGGCGCAGGTGCTTTACGCGGCGGCGCAAGAGTGCTTGCTCTTGGCGGACTTGTGCGCGCAACGCCACCAGATAGATGCCGGTCAGAACGCCGACGATACCTGCCAGCCACCAGGTCCATCCGCCAGCCACAATGCCGAGGGCCACGGTGAGGACCACGGCGATGGCTAGGCCAATGAGCGTGCGCTGTCGGCGTTGATAGCGCGTAGCGGACTTTTCCTTATCTGCCACTGGGTCCCATCCACCACGGCCAAGGCGGCGCTGAGCAAATGCCACCTCGTCCTCAGAAAGATCAGTATTCAGCGCCGCGTCCTCAGCGCCATGTGCACCGTACTCATCTACTTCGGCCGATTCCTCTGGTACACCATCGTGCTCTGTCTCTGCGGAATCGGTTTCTGCGGTATCCGGTTCTTCTGCATCAATGACTGGGGCGGGATCAACCGCACCCGGATACATCAGGTCTACCGGGGAGGTATAGGTCTCGTCGTAGTCGTACGCGTCCTCAGCAATGTCTGCTGCCACCGGCGCAGTGAATGACTCGGTGGAATTGGCAACCACACCGCCGCGGCGGCGCTTGCGCTTTGCACCATCTTCTTCCCCGTCGGCGCGCTCATCATCAAGCAAAACATCATCGGCATCGTCTGTATCCGCATTTGCATCGTCGGAAGCGCTAGACGTACGTGCGCTATCGGCGGCGGTGGTGGCATCGGTGGTATCAGCGGTGTCAGCTGCCGCGGCCGGAGTCGCCGATTCCTCAATGATTTCACCCTCAATGGTCTCTGCAGCGTCTTCAACTGGGGCGGAGTGTTCATCGTGCGCGTCCGCCCTGTCCTCGTCGGTGGCAGAGCGGAATGCGCGGCCACCCACGCCAAAGGGTTGTGCCCGGGCGCGACGGGCCGCCCCGGCGATGGTCCGCGATTGAGCGCGGGAAGCGCGGTCCTCTGCTTCATCCTCGATCAGCACGTCATCGACGTCTGCCTCGCGGTCCGGGTCCTCGGCAGCAGCGGATACAACCTCGTAGTCTTGGTCTTCATCCGCAGCACTGCGGTGGACATCATCAGCCCGCAAGCGCGGACGGCGGCGGCCGGCGACATTGCCGGAATCGCCGGAAAAGAGCACGCGGGTATCCTCAAAGGCCTCTCCGGTGTGGCTCATCGGGCGATTGCTCCTGCCCAAGAGCCACGGCGCGAGCACGAAGAGCCACACCACGATGATTGCAATAACTGGCACAGCTGTGGACACGACTTAAGGACCTTCCCTTGGAGTGCAAATGATTACTCCACTCTAATCGCCACAACCGCACTTTAGGGGCCACAGAAGCCGCAAATTACAATGTTGTTACTTATGTGAAAATTGAGAAAGCGTTACCCCGAATTACGCATGCCTTTCACACCAAACGTCCAGCTTGGCGCAGCCGCTCAACCGCCGTGGAGGAATAGTCTTCCTTAACCAGGGCCACGAAATGGTGATCCCGCCAAGCACCATCGATATGCAGGTTGCGGCGCAAATACCCCTCGGAGCGAAATCCATTGGCCCCTAGCACACGCCCGGAAGCGGGATTTTGCTCCAAGTAGGTGGCAGTCACGCGGTGCAGGCCTACCCGCCCAAAGGCGTGATCCACTCCCAAGGCGGTAGCCGCGGTGGCGACGCCGGCACCCTGCACGGCGGAATACACCCAATAGCCAATCCAACAGTCCCGGATGCTGCCATGCTGAATATTGCCAAGTGTTACCTGGCCAACGAATTTTCCCCCGAGCTCAATGGCCAAGGGTATAACCTGCGCATCACGCGCGGAGTTGCGCAGAAAAATGAGGTAATTCCACCAGGCCTGCGAGTTGTGGGCTTCTGCCCAGGTGGTCGCTTGGGTAGGCTCCACCGGCCGGAGCAATGGTTCATCCTCAATGCGCTGGCGCCGCCACTCGGGACCATCCGAGCGCAGCAAGGGTCTCAGCCGCATTCGCCCGCCAGACGGCAGTGTCCCCGAGGAAGGAAGCTGCACCGTCGGCGTCGCCTCCGGCCAACCGGGATGCAGATCATCAGTGGGCCCGGTGACTGGATGGCGCAGCTTGGCTGAGGCGGTACCGAAAGGGTCAAGCATTAGCTGCGCTGGGTCAGAAATAAGACGTCAACAACATCGCCCGGGCGGATCTCGGTGACTTCCTCCGGCACGCGGATCATGGCATTAGCCTCTGACAGTCCGGCCAGAAGGTGCGCCGGCGCGCCGGTCGCACCGCCAAGACCCTCGACCAGGTAATCGGCGGTTTCGGCATCGCGCATCAAGCGGGCACGGATGAAACCACGGCGTCCGGGGCGGGAATCAATGTGGTTGAGCGCGCGGGCACGCACCACCCGGCGGTGGGCGTTGCGCTTGCCCAAGGCCAGGCGAATCAAGGGTCGAATATAGATTTCGAAAATAACCAGCGACGATACTGGGTTCGAGGGAAGGAGGAAGGTGGGGATGCGTTCATCTCCTACCAGCCCAAAACCTTGCACGGATCCTGGGTGCATAGCCACGCGGGAGGTATCGATATCGCCAATTTCCGCCAAAATCTCGCGGATCTGTTCGGCACCAGCGCCACCAACGGCACCGGTAATAACGAGGGCCTCGCTGCGCGTGATGTGGGTTTCTAGCACTTCCCGGATACGGCGCGGTTCGCCTTCGGCAATGCCCACGCGGACCACGTCCGCCCCCGCTTCTTTTGCAGCGGCAGCCAAGGAGTAAGAGTTCACATCAAAGACTTGGCCTAGGCCCGGTTCCTTGTCCACATCAACGAGCTCGCGGCCAAAGGACACGATGGTCACGCGCGGGCGCGGATAGACCAGCACTTTGGAGCGGCCCACCGCGGCCAGTAGGCCAATCTGCGCTGGGCCGAGGACGGTGCCAGACGATACGGCGACATCGCCGGGCTGGATATCATCGCCCACGCGGCGGACGAAGTCGCCCGAGCGCACCGTCCGGTGCGCCGTGATGCGCTTGCGTCCGCGGTCGGTCCACTCGAGGGGCAGGACGGCATCGGCAAGCGTGGGCAAGGGAGCACCCGTATAGACCCGCACGGCTTGCTTGGGCTGCAGGCGCAGCGGCTGCTTCGAACCGGCCGGAACGTCGCCCACGACGGGCAAGGAGCGCTCGACCTCTGGCGGGGCGGGCTGCGTGGCGGCGTCATCGGCCTGCTCAGCCGACTCCTCCCCCTCGCTGCCGTCTTGGTCCTGATTCTTCGCGCGCCGGACCTTCAGCCCGCGCTCGCCGCCGATATCAACGGCGCGTACCGCATAACCATCGATGGCCGCCTGGGGAAAGCCCGGTAAGGGCTGATTGGCCTGCACCTGCTCGGCGCACATTAACCCCAGCGCATTAGAAATGCTCATCCGCACCGGCTCCGGGGTCGTCGCCGCATCAGTAATCAGCGCCAACTGGTCATCAACTGAACGCATACGGTCTCTGCCCGCCCTTTCTTCTTGCCCTCTTACCTTGCTTCCCTCAACGCACGTGCGCGCGGTGCAAGGTAATTAGTTAAGGCCTTGTTCCGCCTCGAAATCGGACATGATTTGTTTAATAGCTTTATACAGCGCTGGGCCGTATTTTTCATCGCGCAGGCCAAAGTCCACGTTAGCCGGGATATAACCACCGGGGTTGCCTAAATCGTGGCGCTTGCCCTCGTGGACCACCACGTGGACGGGCTCGCCTTCTTCAATGAGCAGCTCGATGGCATCGGTAAGCTGCAATTCCCCGCCCTTGCCCGGTTCGATCCGGCGCAGCGCATCAAAGATCTTGCGGTCCAAAAGGTAGCGCCCCGTAGCAACCAGGTTGGACGGTGCGTCCTCTGGGTCCGGCTTTTCTACCATGCCGACGACCTTTTTCACACCCGGCGCGTCAGTATCTTCTACGTCAAAAACGCCGTAGTTAAACGTCTGCTCTTGTGGTACTGCAAACGCGCACAGCACGCTGCCGCCAAGCTCAGCACGAACGCGCGCCATATCTGCCATGACGGTAGCCGGCAGCACGATGTCATCCGGCAGCATGACGGCAAAAGAGTCCTCGTCCTCTGCCAGGACTTCTTCCGCCAGCCCCACGGCATGGCCCAAGCCCAAGGGCTTTTCTTGCTCTACCGCGATGGGCTCAATGAGCTGGTGGGCGCGGTTGACCTTGGCCACCTGCTCATCCTTGCCGCGGGAATCTAAGGTTTCTACCAGATCCGGAAATTCCGCAAAATGGCGCATTACTTCTTGCTTTTCGGGTGCGGTAATGACCGCAAGGCGGCGCGCGCCCACAGAGGCTGCCTCCTCAGCAATCAATTCGATGCCGGGAGTATCCACAACGGGCAGCAATTCTTTGGGGACGGTTTTCGTGGCGGGCAGAAAGCGGGTGCCCATGCCAGCCGCAGGAACTACAACCGTGGTGATTCCGGTGGCGGAATCTTCGAGTTCATTAGCCATGGA
Organism: Corynebacterium sp. KPL2734; assembly: GCF_040225595.1. Lineage (NCBI taxonomy): Bacteria > Bacillati > Actinomycetota > Actinomycetes > Mycobacteriales > Corynebacteriaceae > Corynebacterium > Corynebacterium sp. KPL2734. The sequence continues at coordinate 106,150 of NZ_JBEHFO010000005.1, forward strand.
TCTTAGGGTACAACGGCGCACTATTTTCCTGTGTAGCGCTACGCCACGGACGCTATTATTTATTTATGCCTTCTTCCAGCGATATCAAAGCTCAACTGCGCACCCGCCTGCTTCGCGCGCGCCGCAACCTCACCGACGATAAGCGCGCGGAATGGACCACTGCCCTGCGCGAGCAGCTAGAACCCGAGCTTGCCGGCGTATCGAGCGTCGCTGCCTATTGGCCGTTGGGCTCAGAGCCGGGCGGGGCGGATTTCATCCCGTGGCTTTCCCGCCGCGTCGACCGCGTATTATTGCCCATCACCTGCGGTAACGGCGTCTTGAACTGGGCAGAATACAAGGGCCCGCACAGCATGCAGCCCGGCCAGTTGGGCATTTCTGAGCCGGCCGGCCCGCGTTTTGATAGCCGCGTGCTGTGCGGTTGCGATCTGATTTTGGCACCCGCCATGGCCATCGATTCCGCTGGAAACCGCCTGGGCAAGGGCGGCGGCTATTACGACCGCGCACTTTCCTTGGTGCCGCGCAACCACCCCGCGGTACTCGCCATGGTCTACCCCACCGAGTTCCTTGACTCTATCCCAGCCGGGTCGCACGATCACCGCGTCGAGGCCGTGGTTACCGCCGCAGGGATCCACCGCTTTTCTTCCTAAACCGAGGGAACCGCGCAGGCGGTAGCGCAGTCTAATTATGCATGGCTCATTCTCCGTCCCCGCGAATCTCTCAATTCCTTCGCACCCTGCGCACCCCTGGCCACCGCCGCGGCGTGCTCGTTCGGCGCGTCATCGCGCTGGTCCTGCTCATTGCCGCACTGGTTTCCGCGATTTCCAGGGCGAAGGAACTGCCGCAGGTGCTGGTCTTTAGCCACGATCTGCCCGCCGGTGCGGAGCTTTCCGCCTCCGATGTCTCCCTCGAGCGCCTGCCTTCTTCTTCCATTCCTAGCAGCGCGCTTGCCGATGCCCCCTCCGATCTCGCCGGCCGCATCATCACCGCCGCCGCGGGCAGGGGTGAGGTGGTCACCAGCCAGAGACTCCTAGGCCAAGAGTTGGTGTCTAGCCTCGTCACGGAATCGGGGTCTGCCGGTTCTAAGGAAGGAAGTTCCGGCCGCATGATCCCTGTAAAACTTGCCGATCCTGACATCATTCCCCACCTGCAGCACGGCGATACCGTCGATATCGTCACGGCAAGCGATGCCACCGATTCCCAGCCCGCGACCGCCCGCGTCATCGCCTCCGGCGCCCGGGTGGTCTCCACCACCACTGCGGAGGGCGAGGTTTCTTCTGCCACCGTCTTGCTCGCACTTCCTAATGAGCATGCCAATGACGTAGCCGCTGCCTCATTGAACCAACCGCTGACCGTGGTCATCGTGGGCGATCGCGCTCAGCCTCAAGCCGTTGATGCAGATGCCTCACCATAAATGCCTGCACAAAGGTTGACCACTACATCCGTCAAGTGAGTTGTGGCATTCACGTGTCCGTCAAGTTGTGAGTACTTTTAGCTTGAACTAAACTTCCCGCTTGCTCATGGTTCACACCCATCCTTATCTATTCCCAGAAAGGTTCTCCGTCTCCCATGCTCAAGGGCTTTAAAGACTTCATTATGCGCGGCAACGTGGTCGAGCTTGCCACCGCAGTCATCATCGGTTCCGCATTCACGGCGATTGTTACCTCCGTAACGGATTCCATTATTCAGCCGATCATTAACTCCTTTGGCTCCGCCGAAGTCGATGGTTTGGGCTTCCAAATCACCGATAATAAGTCCACCCTCGTAGACTTTGGCGCCGTCATTACCGCAGCGATTAACTTCCTGATCATCGCCGCAGTGGTCTACTTCCTCATCGTGATGCCGCTAAACAAGCTCACTGAAGCATCCAAGCGCCGCCAGGGTGTCGACCCAGAGGCACCGGCACCAACCTCGGAAGAACTCTTGGCAGAAATCCGCGATCTCTTGCAGGCCCAGAACGCGGGAGCTGTCTCCGCCGCAGATAAGGCACTTGGGGATGCCACTGCGGTCGAGGACACCGATGGCTCCACTGCTTCTGAGGGCAAGCACAGCCGCCACGACGACTAATTCTTGCTAAGAAGCAGTTAAGCCCGTGTCCACCTTCGCAATGAAGGAGGCCACGGGCTTTTGTAATGACTGCTTGAGCATTTTTGGCTCGCGACAAGGATAAGCAGACTATTAGCCGTGGTGCGGCGGCTGGTTTTCGCGGTAAAATTCTTCGCCGCGCTCGGCTGGCTGAGCGCCATCGCCTTCCGCTGCGGCATCCTCGAGAGTGACGATGCGCTGGGCATCGGTGCCTTCCCCACTAGCTAAGTCCTGCCCTACCGGGCGATCCGCGCTGCGGTCATATTCCGGCGCATCTGATCGCCGGAATACGCGCCTGCGCTGTCGGCGTGGTTGCGAGGTCATGGCAGTATCTCCACCCCTTTCCTTCGCGTTATTGCACGCTGGATTCTTGCAGTTGATCCACGAGGTGGTGGACCAGCGGGGTCAACGTGGCCATGCCGTCGCGCACGGCAGCGCGCGACGGCGCAAGGTTGACCACGACGGTGGAACCAGAAACGCCCGAAATTCCGCGGGATGCGCACGCATCGACCGCGCCGCAAGCCTGACCAGAAGAGCGCAAGGCTTGGGCCACGCCCGGCACCATCTTGTCGATGACCCCAGTGGTAGCTTCCGGCGTCTTATCGCGCGGGCCCACTCCGGTACCGCCGACGGTGAGTACGAGATCTACACCGCCGACGACGCCAGTTTCAATGGCCTGCCGGATCTTGGATTTCTTCGAGCGCACAACTACCGAACCATCGATGCGGAAATCCGCCTCTGCCAAAAGCTCAGTAACCAGTTTGGAGGTACTATCTGAATTTTCGCCGGGGTGATCCGTGACGATCACAACGAGCGCGCGACGCGGCGCCGCCACCCGGTCTTCTTTCTCGCTGGCCAAAAGGTAGGCATCATCCGGCTCCGCCACATCCCGCAAAGCGTCTGTGGAAGCCGAATCCTCCAATCGGGTGGAGTCGGTCAAGTCTTGCTGGGAGTCTGCCATTTTTCTCCTTCAAAGAAACGTCGGGGGCGCAATGCGGACACGGCGCGGGCTGCATTTTAATCTACTCGCCTGTCAGGGTTACCTCTACCTGACGAGTGTCATCCGAATTTCCATCGGATACTTCCAAGGTGACGGTCGCACCGAAGTCCTGGGAACGCGCGGCTGCGATAAGCGCATCGGCGTTTTCAATCAGCCGGTCATTGACGCGGGTGACGATATCGCCCTGCTTCAAACCTGCTTGTTCCGCCGGGCTCCCCGGCTCAACCTCGGCAATGCGCGCGCCATTTCCGTCATCGCGCGCCAAGACCTTAACCCCCAAGGTGGGGTGGGTTACGTGGCCTTTATTGATGAGCTCATCAGCCATGCGCTTGGCAAAGTTGGAAGGAATGGCAAACCCGAGGCCGATAGATCCGCCCTCACCCGAGGTCTTATCGGACAACGATGCAATCATCGAGTTCATACCAACGATATTGCCCTCCATGTCCACCAAGGGACCACCGGAATTGCCGGGGTTGACGGCGGCGTCGGTCTGGATGGCATCGATAAGCGAAGACTCGCCACCCTGCTGAGACGCGCGCACCGGGCGGTTCTTTGCGGACACGATGCCGGAGGTCACCGTGGCATTAAGCCCGAGGGGCGAGCCGACGGCGACTACCTCTTGGCCAACCGCTACCGCATCCGAGTCACCGAATTGGAGGTGTGGCAAGTCGTGCACGTCCTTGATCTTGATGATGGCAACATCCGTATTGGCATCGGAAGCCACGAGATCGGCTTCGTGCTTGCTGCCATCGTTCAAGGTCACCTGCATAATGCCGCCCTGCTCTGCACCGGCGATGACGTGGTGGTTGGTCAACACATAACCGTCAGGAGAAATGATGGAACCGGAACCTTCCGCAGCCGAGGTCCGAGTAGCGGTCTGAATGGATACCACGGCCGGCAAAACCTTGGCAGAAACCGCTTCCACCGAGCCTTCCTCCGGCTCCTTGCCCATGCTGTTGGCGGCCGGTTTACTATTGAGCGCCTCATTGACCACGGACGTGCCGCTGCTGGATTGATTCTTTCCCACGACCACGCCGGTAATGGAGCCTGCAGCGATTGCCGCTACCGCAGCGATTGCCATCGCGGCCCCCAGCCCGACCTTCTTTTCCTGCTTTGGCTGCGGCGGCAATGGCGTTACCCCAGGCACGGGCGGCTGGCCGGGTTGATTATTCGCAGGCCCCTGCTGGGAATACTCGCCTTGCTGGGTAGCGAAGCTAGAAGTTTCATGCTGCCCGCGGGTAGCACCCGGCTGAGCGCCGCCAAAGAGGCGATTGCTGGGCGGGGTGTACTGCCCGTGATGCGGCGCCTCGTTACCGTGTGCGGAGGCTTGTGCCTCCTGCTCGTTGATGCGCGGCTGGTTCCAGCCTTGGGAATAGGTTCCGTTGGAATACGCGGATCCAGAATCCTGTTGCCCACCGCGCGGCTGGTTATACGGCGCCTGCCCAGTATTCGTGCCGTAGGGTTCCTGCGGGACACCGTGCGACTGACCATTATTACCGCGGTTGTCATCATTCCTCATGTTCATAGGAACACTATGCCTCGCTTCGCTTAGTCACAACTTAAACTACTCTGCCAACGTACTAGAAGTTCCTGTGAAGTTACTGTAGGCAATAAGCTGGTCAAACTCACCACACCTGTCGCCTCCCTTACGTTCGCACTCGACTCCACCATCACCCCGTTAGACATCCTCCCATCCTGCGGCACACCGCTGTGAACAGAATCACCGAGGAATAAAATCGATCCATAGTTATGTTAGCGTACTTTTATATTTAACTTAAGGTTAGCCTTACTTTACCCTTAAGTTAAATCTTTTTAATCTTTCCAACCCAAGGAGTATGCAGTGCTGACATGGCTCAAATCTCCCCGCCCACGCCCTCAATTACCTAAAGAGGACGTTGATAAGAAATTCCCCCGCCTTCGTTTTCAGGTCTTCATGGGAATCTTCCTGGGTTACGCGGGCTTTTACCTCATCCGCAATAACATCTCCACCATCGCGCCGCTGCTGCTGGAAGATAACGGGACCATCGACAAGCCTGCAATCGGCATCATTAGTAATGCCGTGCTGATTTCTTATGGCTTATCCAAATTCTTTTCCGCCATGCTCGCGGACCAATCCAATGCGCGCTATTTCCTGCCCATCGGGCTGAGCTTGTCCGCGCTGATGAACCTGATTGTCGGATTCGTCCCGTGGGTCTCTGCATCCGTAGGCGTCTTTGCCACCGTCATGTTCCTCAATGGCTGGTTCCAAGGCATGGGACACCCACCATGCGGCCGCGTCATCGTGCAATGGTTCTCCACATCCGAGCGCGGTTGGAAGGGCTCGCTGTGGAATACCTCGCACAATGTGGGTGCAGGCGTATTACCGCTGCTGGTAGGCGTCGGCTTGGCGATGACCGGCAATCAATGGCAGGTAGCCTTTTGGCTCCCCGCAGTCGCGGCCCTGATCATCGCGGCCTTAGCTTTCTTACTCATCCGCGATAACCCGCCTTCAGAAGGACTGCCGACGGTCGATGAATGGCGCAATGATCCCGCCAAGGTTGCAGATATCCAGCGGCAAGAAGGCGATGGAATCTCCACCAAGGATCTCATTTTCAAATACGTCCTGCGCAACCGCATCATTGTCCTCTTGGCCATCGCCAACGTATTTGTCTATGCACTGCGCTACGGCGTGCTCAACTGGATTACGACGTACCTCGCTGAAGTCCACCACATGAACATCAATTCCGGCTTGGTCGCCTTCGGCGCCTTCGAGCTCGCAGGCCTGCTGGGCACCATTCTCTGCGGCTGGATGTCCGATAAGCTCTTCCACGGCAACCGCTCTAAGGTCATCTTGATCTTTATCTTGGCTACGGGCCTGTCCATCGCCGGCTACTGGCTGGCCCCCGTAGGCACCCCGTTCGCGATCATGGTTATCTTCATCGCGCTCATCGGTGCCTTCATCTACGGTCCGGTTGGCCTCATCGGTTTGCAGGCCCTCGACCTCTCCCCGCGCAATGTGGCAAGTACCGCTTCCGGTTTTACGGGGCTTTTCGGTTACCTGCTCGGTGCCACGCTCGCCTCGACCGGTGTGGGCTACCTGGTCAAGTACGCCGGTTGGAATGTCACCTTCATGGTCTTCCTGCTCTTTACCATCCTCGTTTTGGCCATCTTCCTCTTTATTAATAAGGAAGAAGTCCGCCTCACCGAGGAGCGCAAGGCCGCCCTCGAGGCATAGGCCTTCGGCTTAGGAGAACGCACTGTGGCTGCGCGTTGCCCGCACCACCTGCCGCCCACCCCGGGCTGGCAGGTGCTTTTTGATGCCCCCTAGAATCTAAGCGGGTCTAAAACATCGCAACCCCCTCGCAGTCACTAATAAGCAACCGGGAGGGGGCGAGGATGAAAGCAGGCTTAGAACTGCTCTACGTCAACCAGGCCGAGCTTAGCGGCCTTGACCAGACGGCGCGGGATGCGCACGGTCTGACCGTCAATGGTGACTTCCTGGAGGGCGACGTTGTCAGCCTTCCACTGGGAACGACGTGCGTGGGTATTCGCACGGGACTTCTTAAACTTAGGAGTTGCCATTTTCTCTTCTTCTCCTTACGCGTTCTTCTTCTTGCGGCGAGCCATGGCACCGAAGCGCTGGTTGAAGCGCTCGACGCGGCCAGCGGTATCCATAACGCGCTGTGCACCAGTCCAGAACGGGTGGGACTCAGCAGTAACGTCAACGACGATGAGCGGGTACTCGTTGCCGTCTTCCCACTCAACGGTGCGAGAAGAGGTAGCGGTGGACTTGGTCAAAAAGGAGTGACCGGTACCAGCATCACGGAAGACCACTGGGTGGTAATCCGGGTGGATGTCTTTCTTCATATATATTCCCTCAGGGTTGGACTACGGGTCGGTTCCGCACACTGGATTGCTATGCCGGTACGGATCGTGCCCGAGTTGGGATGTACAGTTACAGCTCGCCCGGCGCCACAAAGCGCGCCGACCGATAACCTGAATTATCCTACATTCCACGGCCATATATACGAAATTGCTCGCCTGTGGCAACCACAGTCGCCACAGGCACACATATGCGCCCCATTCATTATAGTAGGCCTCGTACCTCCCCAATGCTTTGGGCACTGTCGCTTGATCGTCGGCAGAAAGCCGACACCTTTATACGTAGGGGCATCGCAGCAGCGATTAGGTATATCGCGAGTAAGGCTGTAAGATTTGCTCTTGCTGTTGTCAAAATATACGTATTACGCCCCGTCTACTGGTTTTTGACGATGATGCCGCACCTGCTCACACCTCACTTTTTGAGCACTGCCACCCTCACACGGCAGTCGGCACGTAGTCGTTTATAGCCACGATGTGGGCGGCTAGGAGAAAGAAGACCCATGTCGGCTATTTGCCAGGTAACGGGCCGCAAGCCGGAATTCGGCAAGCAGGTCTCGCACTCGCACCGCCGCACTTCGCGCCGTTGGAACCCCAACGTGCAGCGTCGTCGCTACTACCTGCCCTCTGAGGGCCGTACCATTACTCTGAATGTTTCCACCAAGGGTATGAAGATCATTGACCGCGACGGCATCGAGTCCGTTGTTGCCAAGATCCGCGCACGTGGGGAGAAGATTTAAGTATGGCACGTAACGATATTCGCCCAATCATCAAGCTGAAGTCCACTGCGGGCACCGGTTACACCTACGTGACCCGTAAGAACAAGCGCAATAACCCGGATCGCATCTCCCTGAAGAAGTTCGATCCGATCGCCCGCAAGCACGTCGAATTCCGCGAGGAGCGATAATTCATGGCTAAGAAGTCCAAGATCGCTAAGAACGAGCAGCGCAAGGAAATCGTCGCCCGCTACGCGGAGCGTCGCGCTGAGCTCAAGAAGATCATCAAGAACCCGAACACCCCGGATGAGGAGCGTTTGGAGGCTCAGTTCGAGCTGAACCGCCAGCCTCGTGACGCTTCCCCAGCCCGCGTTCGTAACCGCGACGCAGCCGATGGCCGCCCACGCGGTTACCTCCGCAAGTTCGGCCTGTCCCGTGTCCGTATGCGCGGCATGGCTCACCGTGGTGAGCTGCCGGGCGTTCGCAAGTCCAGCTGGTAAAGGGGTAATTGCACAATGGCTAATAAGCGCAATAACCAAAAGAAGTTCCGTATGGAGCAGAGCCGTCGCCCGAAGAAGAACCCTTTGAAGGCTGAGGGCATTGAGAAGGTGGACTACAAGGACACCAAGACTCTGCGTCTATTCATCTCGGATCGCCACAAGATCCGTTCCCGTCGCGTCACCGGCTTGACCCCGCAGCAGCAGCGTCAGGTTGCTACCGCAGTCAAGAACGCACGCGAAATGGCTCTCCTGCCGTTCACCACCCGCTAAACAGTAGCTGGGTATCAACAGCGCACTTTTGCCGCTGGCAAGTGTGACACGGTAAAAGATCCATAAACTTTCGCCGCCTACCTTTCGAGGTGAGGCGGCGAAAGTTGTTTTTGAGGTCTTATTGAGCGCTACACCGCACACGCGCCATACCTCCGCGAGAGCACCAGCAGCAAAGCTCCGCCACGGTCTCCCGCGGCACCCTTTCTCGGCGTACTCGCTGCACACTCCCCCAAGCGCTACTGCGATATCGCATAAGTGTTACATTTATAGCAATCCCGCGCCGGTCAATGTAGATGCGCACCGCTTTGCAATGAGTGAAAGGCAGTGACTGTATGGCCCTGCATCAATCCCTTCTCGATCTTTCGGAGCTTGCTCCCCATTGCCAATCCCGGGCAACTGCTCGCGGCTTATTGGCGGAGGCGCAAGATGTCTTGCGCAATGCGGTAGCACACCAAGACGATGAGATTGAATTAGCAAACTGGTTTTCGCGGCTACTGACAGACATCGTGCGCGCACCAGGCGTGGACGCGGATGTTCGGTTGACCGGCGCGGCGGCGCGCGGGGATCAGCTGCCCAGCATGCCCATCGAGTGGATGGGAGAAGACAGCGACTTGGAGTCCGTCTTTCGCGATGTGGGTCTAGAGGCGCACCAAGCAGCCGATTCCATGGCAGCGCGTGTCGATGCCGGTCTGCCTTTAGGCCGCGGCGGCGAGCAGGCTTTATTGGAGGAAGCGTTGTCCCAGCGTCCGCCCTTGCTCCAACGCGTCGGCGGTCTGCCCGATCGCAGCGCGGCCGTGGACATTAAGTCCATGTTGTTGTCCCCCATCGCCGCCATTGCACGGTGGGCGGCACCGGGCCCGCGCCCCACGGTCGATCGCCTTGCCATTGGCCAAGAGCGCGGGATGCTCACCGCGGAGGACGCAGAGACCTTGGATCTTGCGTGGCGCACAGGGTATTCGGTAGAAATGCGACGCTGGTTCGACAACGTGCACGGCCGCGAATCCACGCTGCAGGATCTCCCGCCGCTGGAACGCACGGCTTATGGCACGGCCTGCCGCATGGTGTCTGCGACCTTCGAGTCCATCTCCCAACGCACCGCGGATGTCGCACATTAGAATCGCCACAAAGTTTTTGTGGCTACGCATGCGGTCCGCGCCGGCGGGCTGCAGGGCTGTAGAGTTGTTGAGTAATAGCATTTTCTGCTGAGAGAAAGGAGGCGTCCGCCGCATGTCAGGAAACGTCGGTAGGCCGCGTAAACATAGCCCCCGCCGCAGAGGCAATAGCGCCCGGGAAGAGATTTTGGACGCCTCCTCAGAGTTATTTACCACCCAGGGCTTTGCCACGACGTCGACCCATCAAATCGCGGACGCGGTGGGCATCCGGCAGGCATCGCTGTACTACCATTTTCACTCCAAGACGGAGATTTTCCTCGCGCTGCTTAATTCCACCATTGAGCCCTCGCTGGAGTTAGCCGATGAGCTAGTGGATTCTGATGCCGAGCCCGAGCAGCGCCTGTGGTCGTTGGTCGCCGCGGAATCGCGCCTGTTGCTCACCAGCGGTTGGAACGTCGGCCGGTTGTACCAGTTGCCGGTGGCCAATTCGCCGGAGTTTTCGGAGTATCACAGCTCCCGCGAGCGGCTGCAGAACCACTTCCGCACCACCGCCGCTGCCATTGTGGGCGATGCGGATCCGCGCATCGAGTTGCCCTTCCACATCGCACTGTCGGTCATCGAGATGCGCCCCAATGATGGCACGCCTCCCTATGCCGCGGCCCAGTCGGTTCCGGAGACTGCCGCCATGCTTGCCGATGCCGCCCTTGCCGTCCTCGGCGCCACCGTTCCTGAGGACGCCGAAGCGATGACACTTGAGCTGCTGAAGAACCGCAATGACTCGATTTCTGCGGCTGCGGCGGCAGCAGCGGACCGCAATAAGAAAAAGTCCCGTTAACCTCGTTATGGCGCGTTAACCTCTCCCCTGAGGTTAACACTAACCATTTCTTTGTGGCGTCGTTAACCACTTACCAATGGTTAACGTTGCCAGGATTGAGTAAAGTCCGCGGTGGCGGCCAGTCCGCCGCCTTCGCGCACGCTAATCCCGCTGGGGGTTACGACGATGGTCGATGGTGTGGCATCCACGTAGTAGTTGCCGCCGTCTTGGCCAATGATTGACCCAGTAAATTCGCCACCAAAGATGGTCGAGCGGTACGTCAGGACGTTTCCCTGATTTTCACAGATAATGGCCCTGCCGTCTGGGCCTTTGCCGGCAAAGACGACGCGTTCATAACGGTGGCAATTAGCGTAAGTATTGGTATCGGTCCAGCCGTATTCACCCAAGCCGTCGATGAAGCCACTTCCGCCGCCATTATTGTTTTTTGGTGGCTGTGCCTGCTCCTGTTCGGTCTCGGTCACCGTGACCACCGGTGGTTCTTTCTCCTGGGTTTCCGGGGATTTGGTCGTCGAAGTTGCCTCTGCGGCAGTATCCGTCGTGCTTTCGACGGTGGTCATGCCGCCATCGCCGGAAAAGTCGGGTTGATCCCCATCCGAGCCAGTGCTGCAGGCGCTTAAAACAATGCCCGCGGTCGCTACCGCGCCGAGGTGCAATCCCCAACGCAAACGTGGAGTTAGATGAAAATGCGGCATGATAAGTCCTTTCTCACAAACCTGGGGTGGGTGCTAACAAGCTGGGGTGGGCCAAGCAACGTCGGCCTTGGAGAGATCGAGCGCCATGCCCGAAAGTAATGGTTGGGCGGAGGCGTACTGACCATCCGGGGCCGAGGCGATGAGTGCTACCGCCACCTCGCGGCCGCCGATGGTGGCAAGACCCATCTGCCGCACATCATAGCCGCCCGCGGTATCTGGGCCCCAGCCGCCTTTGAGGGCGGCACCCTCTAAGTTGCGCAGGCCATAGCTTTGGGCGGGGTCGGGCGTAGACATCGCGGTGAGGATGGGTTCGGCACCGTTGACGCAGCGCAGCTTTGCCATGAACGCAGCCTGGTCGCCCACGCTCCACTGCGTTTGTCCAAAGGCGCTAAATTCCGGGCGGGTGACCTGGCTTTGTACCTGGGTGGTGGCATCGCCGGCATCGGCAAGCACTTGTTGCGCGGCCTGGGCGGCTTGTGCGCTGCCGCCCAGCGCGTCCCAGGCGGATTGAGCCGCCGCATTATTGGAATAGGTAATCGCAGACGTCACCACGTCGGGGCCGATGAGCCCTGCGCGATGGGCCGCGATGAGCACCGGCACCTTGGAGGTGGACCAGGCGGTTTCGGGCGCGGTGCGCCCGGCGGCAACGGTGGTGGTGCCATCCGATACCGCGATGCCTACATTGCCGTAGTTGGCGGCGATGCGGTCGAGCTCGCGCTGCAGGTCACCAGCCACAGCCGCCCCGTCGGCACCGGCTGAGTTCGCGGCATCTGACTGGGCATCGGCTGGCGCACCCTCGGCCTTCTCTGCGGCATCGCGAGGGCTATCCGCCGTATCCGCCGCGCTCTCCGTAGAGCGCGACGTTGTCTGCTTGGCGATGCCCGGCTCTGACTCCGTCTCCTGCTCGCCCTGCCCGCACGCGCTAAGACACAGCGCCCCGGCCAAAAGTAGGCCACCAAACGCCATGCGTCTCGCTGCAGTACGCCTTGGTGCGGTGCGGGTTGGTGCGAGCATGGCCAGGATCCTTAGGGTTCAGGCGCTAACGCTAGTGAGCGAAGTGGCGCGTTCCAGTGAGATACATCGTAACACCAGCGGCCTTAGCTGCCTCGATAACTTCTTCATCGCGGATGGAGCCGCCGGGCTGAACAACGGCTTTCACGCCGGCATCGAGAAGCACCTGCAAACCATCGGCAAAGGGGAAGAAGGCGTCGGAGGCGGCGAAGGAGCCTTGGGTGCGGTTGGTGGCATCGGCAAGCGTATTGGCGCGCTCGACCGCAAGCTTGGCGGAATCCACGCGGTTGACCTGGCCCATGCCCACGCCTACGGTCGCGTTGTCCTTGGCCAGCAAAATCGCATTGGACTTGACCGCGCGCACCGTGCGCCAGGCGAATTCGAGCTGAGCCAAGTCCTCGTCACTCAAGGCCTCGCCCGCTGCTAGGGTCCAGTTTTCGGGCTTATCGCCCTCGGCCTGGTAGGTATCCGGCTCTTGGCGCAGCACGCCGCCGGAGATGTACTTGCGCTCCTCGCCTTGTTCCTCTGGCTCGGCCAAAAGCACGCGCAGGTTCTTCTTGGACTGCAGGATCTCCAGCGCCTTATCCTCATAGGCGGGCGCGACGATGACCTCGGTAAAAATACCCTTGACCTGCTCGGCCATCTCGACGCTGACCTCGCGGTTGACGGCGATGACGCCGCCGAATGCGGACATCGGGTCGCAGGCATGCGCCGCTCGGTGGGCCGTAGCGATGGACTCGTCCGATACGGCGATGCCACACGGGTTGGTGTGCTTGATAATAGCCACGCAGGGGCGCTCATGATCCCAGGCCGCGCGCCAGGCAGCATCGGCGTCCTGGTAATTGTTGTAGCTCATCTCCTTGCCGTTGAGCTGCTTGGCATTGGCCAGGCCTTTGGTGCCAATCCGGGTCACGGTGGCGGCCTGGTGAGAGTTCTCGCCGTAGCGCAGCGAGGTGGTCTCCTCGCCATCGCTGAGCTGGTCCACGAACCATGCGGAGACCGCCGCATCGTAGTTAGCGGTGTGGAGGAAAGCATCGCGGGCGAGCCCACGGCGCTGGTCAAGGCTAAATCCACCCTCCTCAACAGCCTGGGTCACCTCGCCATAGCGCGCCGGATCCACGACCACGGCAACGGACGGATGATTCTTGGCCGCCGCGCGCACCATTGACGGTCCACCGATGTCGATCTGCTCCACGCATCCATCGAAGTCCGCGCCGGAGGCGACCGTTTCCTGGAAGGGGTACAGGTTCACCACGACCAGCTGGAAGGGCTCTACCTCAAGCTCATTGAGCTGCGCCAGGTGGTCTTCCTTGCGAGTATCGGCCAAGATCCCGGCGTGCACGCGCGGGTGGAGCGTCTTGACGCGGCCTTCCAGGCACTCGGGGAAGCCGGTGAGCTTTTCAACCGGGGTGACCTCGATTCCCAGGTCTGCAATCTTCTTGGCGGTGGAGCCGGTAGAGACAATCTCTACGCCTGCCTTATCAAGTGCGCGGGCCAGATCCTCCAGCCCCGTCTTGTCGTACACGCTAATGAGTGCGCGCTTTACCTGCTTGCGGTCTTCGCTCATGAGGAGGATTAAGCCTTTCGAAAAGTCTTAGTCTGCGAGTTGAATAAAAAGTTCCTCGCCGCGGGGCTGCGCCGCGCGCAGCACATCGACGATGAGTTCGCGCTCTACCTTTTTAATGCGTTCGTGGAGACTTCCCTCATCATCGTCTGCCCGCACGGCCACCGGCCGCTGTGCAATGATGGAACCGGTATCCACGCCCGCGTCCACGAAATGGACGGTAGAACCTGTGACCTTCACGCCATACTCCAACGCATCGCGCACCCCGTGCGCGCCCTTAAACGCAGGCAATAACGCCGGGTGTGTATTGATGGTGCGGCCTTCGAAGCGGCGGAGGAAGCTCTCCCCCAAAATCTTCATAAAGCCTGCAGAAACAACAATGTCTGGCTGCGCAGCAGCTACTGCATCAGCCAGACATGTATTCCATTCGGCACGGTCGGCGCCCATTTCCACGATCTCAGTATCGATATCGCGTTCTCGGGCGCGGTCAATACCTCGACACGGCTTATCCGCTACCACCTTCACCACACGGTAGTGCTCATCTTGGGCATCCAAGATGGCTTGCAAAAGCGAGCCCGTCCCAGAGACAAGCACGACAACTCGTAGGCGGTCAGTAGCATCAGTAGCACGTGGTGGCATCGGTGAAGTCACGCGCTATAGCCTAGTCCCTCTTCCCGCTTTCAGTAGAATCTGCCGCTTCCGATTGGGGTGCTTCGCCGCCTTCTACCGCACCAGCGCCGTGCTCGTCTGTGTCCTCTTCCACGATCTCGCCTTCCAGGATCTCGGGGTCTTCAGTCGCATCGTGCTCGCTGCTTTCCGATGCCCCCTCTTTCCCACCATCGCCCGCGGCGTCCTCCGTGTCGGCGCCGTCTTCAACGACCTCCCCTTCGATGACCTCGTCGTCATTAACTTCGTCCTCGGCGGTGCCTGCGTTGTCCGTGGATTCTGCGGCAGCGTCATCTTTGTCGGCCGCATCCTCTGTTTCTTCCGCAGCGGACTCAGCTGCGTCACCGTCACCAGATTCCGATTCACCCTCGTCGGATTCGCTCTCGCTAGAACCGGTGTCCGCATCGTCGGCATCGACGTCCTCAGCATTTTCTGCGTCGGCCGTGTCCGCATCAGACTGCTCTGCGTCACCGGTGTCCTCTGCAGCGGAATCTTCTGCCGACTCTTCGGTACCGTCTGCATCCTCTTCGGCGCCCTCCGCCTCCGCGGACTCTGCCTCCGCCTCGGCCGCGCGGGCGTCGCGCCAGTTCATGAGCGCAAAGGCTGCCGCGACGGCCAAGCCCACAAGGGCGATCCACAGCGCGGCGAGGCCGGCAGCGGTCCACAGGTGCGGGCCAGTGTGGCCGTAGTAACCCAGCGTGCCGCTGACGAGGTAGCACGCGAAGAACATGATGACCGCGGTTGCCACCGTGGCTGCGAGCGCCTTCTGGAAGGATGGGCGCTTCTTATACAAGGACAGCGTCGCGGCGATGAGGGGAACCACCATAAACACAACCGCCCACCCCGGCGAGGAAGCCGGGATGCCACCAGTAATCGGTAGCGGCGGCAGCGGAACAAGGTGTGTACTAAAGAGGCTTACCTGTGCCTCCCCTGCCGAAAACTCCGAGCCCACCAGCACTGCCCCGGTACTGACGATGGCATTGGGGATATACAGCAGGCTCAACAAAATAAGAGTGAAAATGCCCAGCCCAGAGATGGACGGATATTCATCCATCATCTCCCCTTGGCGCGAGAAGTTGACTATGAAAACGAGCACGAAGACTACCGCCGCGCCAATGGCGAGGTAGGCAAGGTAGCGCAGGGCGATAAGGGCGGCATCGACAAGCAGCGGCGGGGCGCCATAACGCTTGGCCAAGGCACGCCACAGGCGGGCGCCCATGCCAGCCGCCATCGCGGCCAAGTGCACGACGATAACCCGGGCCAGCGCGGCAGCAAGGTTGGGCGGGGACACATCGAAGACCTTGCCGGCATCCCACAACATCACCCAAGCAATGCAGGTCAACACCACGGGAACGCCCACCACGCAAGCGACAAGTATCGCCAGGTCCTTCACGCTGACTTTGTGTTTCACCGCGGCGCGCACGCGCACCGCCACCACCGTGGCGAGGATGAGGGCGGGCAAGGCTGGGAGGAACGACAGGTCCACCCCGGCCGCGGATACCGGCGCGAGGTTAAAGACCATCCAGGCTTCCGCCACAATGGTGGGCAACCACGCGAGCGGTGAGCCGAAAAGCAAGAGCGCACCGAAAGCGAGCGCCACAATAATAAGGACGACAATAATATTCGGCAGCGCCGCCGACATGAATAATTGGCGAATGCGCCCGGCCTTCGTCAGCGGAGCCGGCGTGCGACGGGCCTTCGCCTTCGACCCGGCTTTGCGGGCGACGCGTTCTGCAGAATTATGTGGCTTCTGCGTCGCGGTGGCGTGGGGTGCACGAGGGGCGCGCTCTGTCTGCACTGTCCGGCCCCGCGCCTGGCTACGCGGGCGGGGCGTTGACCGAGATTGGGGGCTGGTGTTTTTGTTCATCGGCGTCCACTTTGCCACCTTTTCCGCGCGGTAGCGGGGTGGCGCGACGAGGCACCTCCAAAATCACCGTGGACTTCTTCAGTAACTACTGTATACATATATATAAGGAATGAAGTTTTCCCCCTTATCCCCCACTGGTCACAGTAATTTCATGCGGGGGCGCTTCCACAACCGGCACCTAAGGTGCACTATTACAGACTCGGGGCTACCGCGGGGGCTTGGCTTTAAGAGATCTATATCGCACTATGCGTAAAATTCTCCAGAAGTTGCCTGCATGTAGGCTTATTCCAGATCGGCCCGAGAAAAAATTAACTTTTGGCTTGCTGTTATCTTTTTGAGACGCTACTGTTACATCTCGTTGGTAACAAGAAGGTCACAATCTCGTAACTACCCCAGAGACGATGTAACGCTCTTTTTGAAGATTGTGAAAGATACGAAAGAAGATTTAATGCGAAGCAAAGTTCAGCGTGGCGCCGGCCGCCATCGCAAGATTGTCACCTCGCAGACCACCAAGGGTCGTATCGCTGTCATGACCGTTGCAGCCGGTGCCGTATCCACCGCCGGCGTAGGCGGCGCAGCTGCCGCTAACGTTGAGTCCGACAACACTGCAACTACCACCACCAAGACGCAGTCTGTTGACTACAAGCTTGCCGCTGATACTTCCGAGGTTAACAACGCCCCAGCAGGCTCCTCCGATGCTGCACCGCAGATCCTCAACGTTGCTGAGGCAAAGCCGGTCACCAACTTGGTGGACCAGCTCAGCAAGTCCATCCAGGCTTCCGCTGACCGCGCCGCCGAGGACCTTGCCGCTCGCGCCCCCTCCATTGCCCGCCCCGCTGAAGGCGCCTTCACCTCCGGCTTCGGGCCGCGCTGGGGTTCGTTCCACGCCGGCGTTGACATCGCCAACGCCATTGGAACCCCCATCTTCTCCATCATGGACGGCACCGTTATCGATTCCGGCCCTGCCTCCGGCTACGGCCAGTGGATCCGCATCCTCCACGATGACGGCACCATGACCGTCTATGGCCACATGCAGACCCTCGACGTTGCCGTGGGCGAGCACGTGCGTGCCGGCCAGAAGATCGCCGGTATGGGCTCCATGGGCTTCTCCACCGGTTCTCACCTCCACTTCGAGGTTCACCCGAACTCCGGTGACGCCGTTGACCCACAGGCATGGCTGGCCGAGCGAGGCATCCAGCTCTAAGAGCTTTCTTCCCTTCTTGTTAAAGCGCCGCAGATATTCTCTGCGGCGCTTTGCCATGCCCACTCCCCACACAACTTCCCTGGCTTCCAACACTCACTACAAGGCCCATGGCGCGCCGCCACAGTCGTTAACGCCACGATCGGCTCCATGCCACTCACAAGGACGCGATAACAATCTTGCCGGCCGTAAATAGCAGCCACGCCATCACACTTGGAAGGCTACGGGGAATTCGTCAGGATTTACCTGACGTACAAGAAGCCATCGAGCTAGTTTCAATCCCCTTCTTGCCTCGCCCGGGCCGATCTCCGCGATAATGAAGGCTCTAATTCACCCACAGGACCGAGAGACTAGCCCAAGGCTTACCAGAGATGGCACACAGCCTCTTCAGAGCTCGCCTGAGCCCTTGGGGACCCGAGACCCCGCCCACGGACGCCTGCTGGGACTAGGCCCCCCATTCGCCCGTAGAACCATAGGACGCCTTGCGAGCCCGCATATACCGGAGCCATAAATCATCGGTGGTCATACTCGCCACGGGCGAGCCGCAAAACTAGTCCGCAAAATGGACCGCACCGGCTGCCAGTTAAGTCCAGCATCCAGCCTTGTCGCAGGTAAATGGCAGTTTTCCTCCCCGACGCCGACAAGCCAATCCCGCCACCCCCGATAGCTACCCCCAGAGCTTAAACCAGTACTTCAAACCTGCAACTTTGGCCACTTCCGTAACACGCGCAACAAGCTGGCATGTTCGAAACTTTTCGAATAATCGTGGTTTCTACCAGCATTTTTCCAGATTGCGCGGTACCCATGGGCAGGCTAACTTTTAACTCGTTGCCACAAGCGAACGCCAAATGGGGTATTTCCATTCCCCCGGCGTGTCGCACAGGGCAGTTGAAAGACGCGAAACCTTCAAGGTTTGCGCGCCTCGAGACCATGCACAGCCATGAAAAGGACTTAAACTTATGAAGCGCATGAACCGCGCACGCAGGAATGTAGCGCTAAGCATCATCACGCTTGGCACCGTTTTTGCTACCGGCACCTCCGCTTTTGCTGCTGATCCAGTGGCTAGCGTGGACGTTTCGAATGGCTCCTCTGAGCCGGAAGCCACCAACGTTGATAACGCAGGCGTGATCGACGCCGCCGTCGGCCTCGCAAATACCGCCGTTGGTGTACTCAACGGCGATGCGGTCCCGGAATTTAGCCAGAATGAATCCGGCGGAGTCAACATCGTCTTGGACCCCTCCTCCGTTCCGGGCCTGCGGGAAGCCTTCGCTCCCGAGGGAGACCGCTCCGGGCTGACCCCCGAGCGTGGCAAGGACGCCGCTGGCAATACGGTGGTCTTTCCTACCTCCGGCACCTTGACCTCGGGATTCGGTATGCGCTGGGGCGCGATGCACAATGGCATCGACGTCGCTAACCCAGTCGGAACCCCGATCTACTCCGTCATGGACGGCACAGTCATTAACTCCGGTCCAGCACAAGGCTTTGGCAACTGGATTCGCATCCAGCACGTCGATGGCAGCATCTCTGTCTACGGCCACATGCCCGCCAACTCGCTGCGCGTCAATGTGGGAGACCACGTTTCTGCCGGCGACCACATCGCGGACATCGGCAATGAGGGCCGCTCCACCGGCCCGCACCTGCACTTCGAAATCCACCCAGGCGGCGGCGCAGCCGTTGACCCAGTGGGCTGGTTCGACGAGCGCGGGATTTCGGTCTAGAGCTTTTCCATCGGCACACCGCCGATGAGCATGAGCCGCACCTTGCCGGAGGAACCAAAGTCCACGGTCACCGTGGCGCGGGCGCCGGAACCGGCCGTTTCAATCACGGTTCCAAGCCCGTACTTCGCGTGATTGACGCGGTCTCCTACCGCAAGGTTGAGGTTCTTATTCTTCGGCATGGAATTAGCTGCAGGCTGGTGAGTGCGTTGCGAAGGGGAAGACGTAGCGCACTGGCCAAACCCAGCACCCCCACCGCCGGAATAGCCGCCGCTAGAACCGCGGCGATAGCTCCGGCCATATTGATAGTCATCGGCTCCCCAGGAACCGGTGAGATCACTATCGGAATCCTCTCGCCGCCAGTCGATGAGATCCTCTGGGATCTCGGCGAGGAAGCGACTGGCGGGATTGGTTACCGGATTGCCCCACGCAGAGCGCAAGATGGCGCGCGTGAGGTACAACTTTTCGCGGGCGCGAGTAATGCCCACATAGGCCAGGCGGCGCTCTTCGCTTAATTCCTTCGGGTTACCCAGCGAGCGCATGTGCGGGAATTGGCCGTCCTCCCAGCCGGCGACAAAGACGACGGGAAACTCCAAGCCCTTCGCCGTGTGCAGGGTCATCATCGTTACTACCCCTGTCTCAGAATCCGGAATCTGATCCGCATCCGCGACCAGCGAGACCTTCTCCAAAAAGGCTTGCAACGAGCCCGGCGCGGCTTCGCCTTCTTCTATTAGCTCATTGGGATCGACGGCATCCGCACCAGCAGCGGCCAACTGGTTGGCAGCCTCCGAGGTAAATTCGCGGGCTACGGACACCAGCTCATTGAGGTTATCAAGGCGCGCACCGTCCTGCGGATCATTGGAGTTTTCTAGCTCCGCCTTGTAGCCGGTGGCATCCAGGATGGCGGTGAGCAATTCGCCCAAATCGGGCTGGCCGGTCACCTCATCGCGCATGCCTGGGATTTGTGCGCGGATGCCATCCATCATGTCATTGAATTTGGTAACCGCATTAACGGCGCGGGTGCCGAGGCCGGGGACGTCGCCCCGGGGGACATCGGCAAGCGCCTTGCCAAAGCTTATCCCCTGGTTCTCCGCGTGCAGGGCAATCTGGCCCTGGGCTTTATCACCAATAGCGCGCTTGGGAACGTTGATGATGCGGCGCAGGCTCACCGTATCGTCCGGGTTATCCATAATGCGCAGGTAGGCCACCATATCGCGGATTTCGCGGCGCTCATAAAAGCGTGTTCCGCCAACGACCTTATAGGGGATGCCGGAACGAATGAAGATATCCTCCAGCGCGCGGGAGGCATTATTAGTCCGGTACATCACGGCGATATCGGAGTAGCTGTGGCCCTTATCCGCCAGCGCATCAATCTCCGCGGCGATAAAGCGGGCTTCATCGTGCTCATTATCCGCCACATACCCCACGATGGATTCGCCATCACCATGCGCGGTCCACAGGTTTTTCTCCCTGCGGTTCTCATTTTTCGCAATCACGGCATTGGCCGCGTTCAAAATGGTCTGCGTGGAGCGATAGTTCTGCTCCAATAAGATGGTGTGTGCCTGCGGGTAATCGCGCTCGAATTCCTCGATATTGCGGATAGTGGCGCCGCGGAAGGCGTAAATGGACTGATCGGAATCACCCACCACGCACAGCTCTGGGGCATCGGGGCCCAGCTCGCCCTTGCCCACCAACGCTGCTACCAGTGCGTACTGGGCGTGGTTGGTGTCCTGGTACTCATCAATAAGCACGTGCTTAAACCGGCGGCGGTAAAACTCCACCACCTGGCGGTGCTCGGTGAAAATGCGCACTACTTCCCCGATAAGGTCATCGAAGTCCACCGCATTGGCCGCGCGCAGGCGGCGCTGGTACTCGGCGTAGACATCCGCCACGGTTGTTTCAAACGGGTTCTTTGTCTGCTGCGCCTTTTCTGCCGCTTCAGCCGGGCCCACGAGCTCATTTTTGTGGTTGGAAATCTGGTTCGCCAGCACGCGCGGGGTGTACTTCTTCAGATCCAGCTGCATATCCTTGGCAATCATGGAGAGAAGCCGGCGGGCATCATCGCCATCATAAATGGTGAAGTTGGTATTTAGCCCCGGTACGAGTTGCGCGTTCTGGCGCAAAATGCGCACGCAGATGGAGTGGAAGGTAGATACCCACATGCGCTCGGCCACCGGTCCCACCAGAGAGCCCACGCGCTCTTTCATTTCAGCGGCGGCCTTATTGGTAAAGGTAATGGCGAGGATTTCCCACGGGTTTACCCCGCGATGGCGCATGAGGTACGCGATGCGGCGGGTCAGCACCGCCGTCTTGCCGGAGCCCGCACCGGCGACGATCAGCAAGGGCCTGCCGGTGTGGGTAACCGCCTCTAATTGCTGCGGGTTCAAACCTTGGGTTAAAGGATCGGATTCCGCGGGCCTGGGCCTGCTACCAAAGGGATTCTGGCTAGCGGCAAAGCCGCCACGGGAGGTAGTGCCAGATGCGGGTTCGCGCGGGGTGGAAGAAGGGCTAAATGGAGAGTTATTCGTCATAATGCCTACCAACCTACTAGCCCCACCGGACATGGCCCGTATTTGCGGCGTACACAGCGTTTTCTAAATACCTAACCGAGTGGCACCTTGACACGGCGAAGTGGCACAATAAGAGACCATGACCGCTGAAGATAATGAATCCATCGTTGACAATGGCTTGGATATCCGCACGCCCACTGGCACGGATGATCCCCTATCTGATGCGGAAATCCAGCAGTATCGCGAGGAAATCAACCGCCTGGATCAGATCATCTTGGATGCGGTCAAGCGCCGCACAGAGGTTTCCCGCGCGGTGGGCCGTACCCGCATGAGCTCCGGCGGCACGCGCTTGGTGCACACCCGCGAGATCGCCATTCTCAATGAATTTCGCTCGGAGCTTGGTGAGGAAGGCCCCACCATCGCCTCTGCTTTGCTGCGCATGGGACGCGGACGCCTAGGCTAAATCCACCACTCAACCCCTCGGATTAATTACGAGCTCACCCATACTATGCAGTACGCTTTCGGGGCATGAACGCAGTACTCATCGCCGTCATCGTCATGCTCGCGCTTGCCCTCCTGCGCGTGCACGTGGTGGTGGCGCTTTTCATCGGTGCAATCGTCGGCGGCCTCCTATCCGGCATGGGCCTCGATGCCACCATGGTTGCCTTCCAGGACGGGCTCGGCGGCGGCGCCAAGATAGCCTTAAGTTATGCCCTCTTGGGCGCCTTCGCGATGGGCGTTGCCTCCGCCGGGCTACCGCAGATCCTGGCCAACTTTCTCATCGCCAAGCTCGGCGGCACCGGCGAATTAGATCCAAAGGCCGCGGCCACCACCAAGTGGATGCTCGTTATTGGCCTTATCGCCATGGCCGTGATGAGCCAGAACCTCATCCCCGTTCACATTGCCTTCATCCCGCTGCTCGTCCCACCACTATTGGCGGTGATGAATAAGCTCAAGCTGGATCGACGCCTTATCACCACGTGCCTGACCTTCGGCCTTATCACCACCTACATGTTCATTCCGGTGGGCTTCGGGTCCATCTATTTGAACGATATTTTGCTCTTCAATATTGAAGAGGCGGGTCTGGATACCTCCAATATCAATATTATGCAGGTCATGGCTATCCCCGCCCTGGGCATGCTCACCGGCCTGCTCATCGCCATCTTTATCAGCTACCGCGCCCCGCGCAAGTACGAGGACCGGCCTATTGCCGCTAAAGAGCACCAGGAAACACCCTCGATGTATAAAATCTGGGTCTCCATCCTGGCGATTATTGCCACCTTCGCCGTCCAAATCATCATGCAGACGCTCGATTTCGAATCCGATGGCCTGCTCGTCGGCGCCCTGACCGGCCTGGGTATCTTGCTCATTTCCGGCGCGGTGGATTGGAAGCACGCCGATGACGTTTTTACCAACGGCATGAAAATGATGGCGCTTATCGGCTTTATCATGATCACCGCGCAGGGCTTTGCCTCCGTCATGACGGCGACGGAGGAAGTCGGCCCGCTTGTCGATGCCACCGCCAACCTCTTTGGCACCAATAAGTTTCTCTCCGCAGGCGCCATGCTTTTAGTCGGCCTGGTGGTCACCATGGGCATTGGCTCGTCCTTTTCCACCTTGCCCATCATCTCCGTTATCTACGTTCCCCTGTGTGCCTCGCTCGGCTTTAGCCCCGCGGCCACGGTAGCGCTCATCGGTACTGCAGGCGCGCTTGGCGATGCCGGCTCCCCCGCCTCCGATTCCACCCTCGGCCCCACCGCCGGCCTCGGCGCCGATGGCCAACACGATCACATCCGTGACTCCGTCATCCCCACCTTTATCCACTTCAATATCCCTCTCCTTATCGCCGGCTGGGCGGGCGCCCTCATCCTCTAAACGCCACACTTTTCGCGGTGCCGTTGGTACTCATTCTCGACTACGGTGGGAGGGGTACACATTGCCAATGCGCTCGTCGCCAGAAAGGCCAATTGCCATGGATATCACCGCATCGCCCCAGTGGAAAGACCTGGTCAAGGTATATGAAGAAAAGCAGGACATGCGCCTGCGCGATCTCTTCACCACAGACGCGAACCGCGCCGAGAACTACACCTTCGACGCCGCCGGCCTGCACGTGGATTTATCCAAAAACCTCATCGATGAAGACGTCCTCCAGCACTTGGTCGAGGTAGCCCGCGCCGCCGATGTGCAAGGCCGCCGCGATGCCATGTTTGCAGGCGAGCATCTCAATAACACCGAGGATCGCGCCGTGCTGCACACCGCCCTGCGCCTGCCGGTAGAAGATGACTTGCACGTCGATGGCCAAGATGTCGCCGCTGATGTCCACGAAGTCCTAGGACGCATGCGTGATTTCGCCACCGCCCTGCGCTCCGGATCTTGGTTGGGGCATACCGGCCACACCATCAAAAAGGTGGTCAATATCGGCATCGGCGGTTCTGACCTCGGCCCGGCCATGGCCGCAGAAGCCCTGCGCTCCTATGAGGTGGCCGGCATTTCCGCGGAGTTCGTCTCCAACGTGGACCCTGCCAATATGGCCGCCACCTTGGACGGGCTCGATGCCGGCTCCACCCTCTTTATCGTTTCCTCCAAGTCCTTTACTACGCAAGAAACCCTGACTAATGCGCACGCGGCCCGCCGCTGGCTCATCGATCAATTCGATGGCGATGAATCCGCCGTAGCCAAGCACTTCGTGGCCGTATCCACCAATGCGGAGCAGGTGGAGAAATTCGGCATCGATACGGACAACATGTTCCCGTTCTGGGATTGGGTGGGCGGTCGCTACTCCCTCGATTCCGCCATCGGCCTGTCCTTGATGTGCACCATTGGCCCGATGGACTTCATGCGCTTGTTGGAAGGTTTCCACGCCATGGATGAGCACTTCCGCACCACCCCGCTAGAGCGCAATGTGCCCGTTCTTATGGGCCTGCTGGGCATCTGGTACACCAATTTCTTTGGCGCCCAAACCCACGCCGTCCTGCCGTACGCGCAGGACCTCGGCCGCTTCCCGGCCTACCTGCAACAGCTGACCATGGAATCTAACGGCAAGTCCGTGCGCCGCGATGGCACCGCGGTCACCACTGGAAACACCGGCGAAATTTACTGGGGCGAGCCGGGTACCAACGGCCAGCACGCCTTTTACCAACTCATGCACCAGGGCACCCGCCTCATCCCGGCGGACTTCATCGGCTTTGCCCGCCCCAAGGAGGATTTCCCCACCGCGGACGGCACCGGCTCGATGCATGACTTGCTCATGGGCAATTTCTTCGCCCAAACCAAGGTGCTGGCCTTTGGCAAGACGGCTGAAGAAATCGCCGCCGAGGGAGTTGACGAAGACCTCGTACCGCACAAGGTGATGCCGGGCAACCGGCCCACCACCACGATTATGGCCGAGGAGCTTACCCCCTCCACCCTGGGCGCGCTCATTGCGCTCTACGAGCACATCGTCTTTACCCAGGGCATCATCTGGGATATCAACTCCTTCGACCAATGGGGCGTGGAGCTGGGCAAGCAGCAGGCCAATGTCCTGGCCCCTGCCGTCTCCGGCAGCCAAGAGGTAGATTCCGGCGACCAGTCCACCGATAAGCTCATCGGCTGGTACCGCGCCAACCGTTAGTTCCGGCCCGCGCCGTGCCCGTGCCCAGGCGCCCCGGGCACGTAAAAGTGTCCAAAACAACCGCGTTCTTGAAAAATCTGCCCTCAAATTCAGACAAACGCGGTTGTTGTGGACATTTTCGTGCCTAAGCACCACAGATCACTAAAGCGCCCAGCCGCGAAGCAACATTTCGCTTCGGGCCGGGCGCTTTCAGGCGAGGTGAATTTACAGCTTCACCATGGGCTGCCAGCCGGCCGGGATGTTCTTCGAGCTAACAACCTTGCGGCCGAAGGGGAAGCAGGTCACTGGAATCATCTTGAGGTTGGCCCAGGCAACGGGGATACCGATGATGGTAATCGCCTGGATGACGGCGGTCACGACGTGGCCGATGGATAGCCACAGACCAGCGATGACGAACCAGATGACATTGGAGATGGAAGACATTCCGCCGGTGCCCTTGCGGGGCTCAACCACGGAGCGGCCGAACGGCCACAGGGCGAACTGACCCATGCGGAACGAGGCCACGCCCGCCGGAATCGTCACGATGAAGATGCAGGCGATGATGCCGAAGAGGAAGTAACCCAGCGCAAGAACGATGCCGCCGGAGAGTAACCAGATGATATTAAATACAAGATTTAGTAGTGATCGCATGCCCGCCAGCTTAGCGCGAAAAGCGTAAAGGAACCTTAGAGCGGCTGGCAGTGCGGGCAGAACCAGATGATGCGCTCTAATTCACCCTCGTCCCCACCGCGGTCAACGCCGCCCAGGGAATCCTTCTGGATGATGGTGCCGCAGCGCCGACAACGCTTGCGGTTGCGCCCAAAGACATAGGTGGTCTCCCCGGCCCGGCGCACGCCGGTGGTCACGCGGATGGGCGAGTTCCGGTTGGCCCACATGATGCGCTTGCCGATGTCCAATACCTGTTCCACATCCACTTCTGCCACCGGGGCGGCCGGGTGAACGCCGGCGAGGAAGCAGATTTCGGCGCGGTATTCATTACCAATGCCTGCCACGACCTTCTGGTCCAATAACGCCGTGCCGATGCTGCGCTCGGGTCGCGCGCGCAGACGGCGCACCGCCTCCTCGCGGTCCCAGTCGGGGTCCAAGATATCCGGGCCAAGGTGCGCGATGCGGCTAAAGTATTGATCCGCGTCGAAGATATCGACAAAGCCCAACCAGTGGCCTACGAGTTCAATATCGCGCGGTGAATGGGCCAGTTGCAGTACGATGCGCGCGCTATGTCCGGGCTTGCGCCAGCGGTCGCCAGCGTAGTGGATGGCCCAGGCGCCCTCCATCTTTAGGTGGGTGTGCACGATGGTCTGGTCGAATTGCATGAAGAGGTGTTTGCCATACGGCCACACGCGCTCACAGATGGTGCCGGTGAGGTTAACGGTGGCGTGCTGCGGTACGCGCACGGAACAGCCGGTGACCTCGCGCCCGGCCATAAACTGCAGCCGGCGCGAAAGTTGTAGGACGGAATCGCCTTCGGGCATGGGGGCTGGCCTCCTTCCGTGGGCCTCAGACACTGTGGCCCCACCAAAATACACCTGCAGGCAGGTGGCGCTAGCGACGGTATCCGCCGCGCGGGCGGAAGCCACCAGAATTGCGAGGCGGCGGAGGTGGATCGTCGAAGCTTAGCTCCTCGATGGCCTCGGAGGCGCGCCTGCCACCGCGCAGGCCACCGCTCGAGCCATCGCGCGGTCCACCCCGCGAGTCGTCCGGTGAGCCGTCCCGCGCCCCGCGGCGCGGAACGCGCGGCGGCGCAGCCTGCCCGGCAATGCGCACGCCCTTCGGCGTGATTCCGGCCCCCAGCGAGCGCAGGATGCTAGCCGCCGGGGTGTGATGGATGGGGTTGCCATTGCACTTCTCGATCACCAGCGGCGACATGTGCCCGGCGGCGATGAGTTCTGTGAGCGCGGATAGGAGGCGGGCGTAGACGTCGGTGGTCTCTATCCCGTCGGGAAGGGCGTCGATGAACGTGGTCAAGGTCTTTCCGCCGCGGGTGAGGTGGGCAATGGGGAGGCCATCACACAACACGACCAGTGCCCCGGCGGAGCGGGCCGGCCCGCCGGTAGCCTTGCCATCGGCTCCATCGCGCTGCGGCCAAGGCAACGCCGCGCCGTAGGGGTTGGCGGGGTCCACGGCGGCGAGCACGAAAGTCTCTGGATCGGTGGTGCCGGACGGCCAGCCGGTGACGTCGGGGGAATCCGCCAGGCCGCGGAGGCGATCGATAATGGCCGGGGTGGAAAATTGCGCCGCGCCGAGATCTTCGATGACATAGCCGCGCATGGCCTTGCCGGATTCCTCGAAGCCGGACAGGACCTTATAGGCCAGCGCGAAGCCGCCGAGGACGTCCTCGGCCACCACGGAGCCGCGGGTGACCACGCCGTAGCGATCCAGCCAGGCCTCGCCGTGCGCCACGGACCGCGAGGTGGCATCTTGGGCGGCGGGCACCGCCAACGACCAGCGGCCGAGCATATCAGGTGGGGTCTGGCCGGCGCTTCCGTTGGCATTTTGGGTCTGGGCAAACGAGGTGCGACCCATGCGCAGCCGCGAGCGCGTGGGGCGCCGCTTGGAGCGGTGGGCGGTAGAACCGCGGCCGGCGCGGGAGGCCCCTCGCCCGCCTGCCGATAAGCGCGTGCGGATGGGTGCGAAGGAATCCGGGCTGGCCAGGCCCATTTCCACCAGCCCCCAGAGGGCCTCACGAGTCTCCTCGGCGGTACCGGGGACCTCGGTGGCGATATCGGAAAAGAGGAAGCCGCCGCCGCGCTCGAGCACGCCTAAAATGGCGCGCTGCAGCATGCTTACGCCCTCCGGATCGGTTTCGGGGGCGAGCTGGGCGGCGTAATCGGTAGGCAGCAGCATCACCCACGGGCCGGCTGCCCCGGCCTTTCCGGCGCCGACGATCATCACCTCGCCATTGGCGGTTAGCTCATCTAGCATGCGGGGCGAATAATCCCCCACGCGGGCGGGCAAAATGATGGATTCCCAGGCAGAAGCCGGCAGGCGCACCCCGGCGAGCTGCTCGATAGCTGAAAATACGCCATCGGCACCGCGGAGTGCCGGCTGCTTCCCGGCAGGCGCGATGCCGTGCCATTCCGGAAGAAAGCGGGCGAAGGCGGCACCGGAGACCGGCTCGGTATCCGCGCGCGCGGCAGCAAGCGAGCGCGAGCGAATGGTCTTTAGCACCTCGGCGGCGCAGTACTCCTGCTCCTCTATTCCCTGCCGGTAATGGCCCTCCACGATCGAATCCAGGCCTGTCAGGGTGGTGTGTGCAGCGGAGACGGAAATTCCGAAGGCAGCGGTTAAGTCCGCGAGCACGAACGGGCCGCGGGTGCGTGCCCAGCGGCTGATGAGCTGTGGGAGGGCATCGGCAAGCGTGGCGACCTGGGCGGGGATGCCGGGAGGGATGGGAACACCGAGGGCATCGCGAAGCAGCGCCGCATCCTGGGACTGGGCAAGGTGCTCGCGCCCGCCGATGCGAACCCGCATAATCCGCGTGCCCAGGCTATCCAGGGCGGCTAAGGGAACATCCGTATGCTCGCCCAACTCCTCGACCGGGATGGGGCCAAGCACGCGGAGTAGATCCGCGACCTCTTCGGTGGTGCGCGCCCGGCGCGAGGGTGCGGTGCGCTGCAGCTGGGCATGGACCTCATCGATGATCGCGGGATCCAAGAGCTCGCGCAGCTCCACCGTGCCGAGCAGCTTGGCCAAAAGCGCCGGGTCAAGTGCGAGTGCCGCCGCCCGCTTTTCCGCCAGCGGGGAATCGCCCTCGTACATGAAGGCGCCGGTGTAATTAAAAAGCAGCGAGGAGGCAAAGGGCGAAGGCTGATCCGTGGTGACCTCCGCAATGCGCACGCGGCGATGCGCCAGATCGCGCATGACCTCCTGCAGCGCCGGCACATCGTAGACGTCCTGCACGCACTCGCGCACCGTTTCCAAAATGATGGGAAAGGACGGGTACTTGCGGGCAACATCCAAAAGCTGCTCGGCGCGCTGGCGCTGCTGCCACAGCGGGGCGCGCTTGCCGGGATTACGGCGGGGCAAAAGCAGCGCGCGGGCCGCGCACTCGCGGAAGCGGGAGGCAAAAAGCGCGGAATTGCCCACCTGCTCGGCCACGACATCGGCAATGTCGTCGGCGTCGAAGGCAAAAATCGTGCCATCGGGATCGGCCTCGCCCTCGGGCAGGCGCAGCACGATGCCATCATCGCCGGCCACCGCCTGCGGGTCCATGCCGGTGCGCTCCCCCACCCGCGCGCCTACCGCCAAGGCCCAGGCGGAGTTGACCGGCCGGCCAAAGGGGGTGTGCAGTACCACGCGCCAGTCCCCCAACTCATCCTTGAAGCGCTCGAGCACGAGCGTCTTTTCATCCGGAATAATGCCGGTGGCCTCCTGCTGTTCACGCAGGTAGGACAAGATATTGCTGCGGGCATTCTCATCAGCATCCGCGATAATGCTCGGGTCCGTATTCACCTCGCGGCGGTACTCGCCCAAGGCCTGGCCCAGCTCATAGGGGCGCCCGGCGCCATCGCCATTCCAAAATGGCAGCCGGCCCGTATGCCCCGGCGCGGGCGTGACTAGGACCTGATCGCGGGTGATCTCCTCGATGCGCCAGCTGGTCGCGCCCAAGGTAAAGACATCGCCCACGCGGGATTCATAAACCATTTCTTCATCAAGCTCGCCCACCCGGCGCGGGGCCTTCCCAGACTCCCCACCGCTATAGAGGAAGACGCCAAACATTCCCCTATCCGGGATGGTGCCGCCGCTAGTCACGGCTACTCGCTGCGCCCCTGGGCGCGGGGTCATCACACCGGATACCCGGTCATAGACCACGCGGGGTTTTAGCTCCGCAAAATCCGTGGATGGGTAAACGCCGCTGACCAGATCAATCACGGAATCATAGACCTCGCGGGCCAGCTCGCGGTAAGGATGGCTGCGCTTGACGGTGTCATACCAGTCATCCGCGCTTAAGCCTTCCTCGCCCGCTGCAGCGACCGCCGCCACGGTCTGCTGCGCGAGCACGTCTAGCGGGTTGCGCGGGGTATGCATCTTTTCAATCATTCCGCCGCGCATGCGCGCAACCGTCAGCGTGGATTGCACCAGGTCCGCGCGGTGCTTGGGATAAAACGCGCCGTGCGATACCGCACCCACATGGTGCCCGGCGCGGCCCACGCGCTGCAGGCCCGAGGCCACCGAGGGCGGTGATTCCACCTGCACCACCAAATCCACCGCGCCCATGTCAATGCCCAGCTCCAGCGAGCTCGTGGCCACCACGGCTTTCAGCGTGCCTTCCTTTAGCATCGTTTCCGTCATGGCGCGCTCGTCCTTGGATACCGAGCCGTGGTGCGCCCGCGCGATGACCGCCGGCGCCTTGCCCGCAACGTGCGAGTGCGCCATCAGCTGGGCGGGATCGCGCCGGGTTTCCGGCGAGAGCGAATCCGGGTCATATTCCTGCGCGTATAGCTCGTTAAGCCGGCTGGTCAGGCGCTCGGCGCTGCGCCGCGAGTTCACAATGACTAGCGTGGAGCGATGCGCCATGATGTCTGCATAAAGGTCCTGGGTAATAAACGGCCAGATGGAATTCGCGGTGGGCAGCGCGGTGTCTTCTTCCCCGCCGAATTCCTCCATGCCGTCCCCGCTGCCTTCCGGCCCGCCGGTAATGCCGATGGCATCATCGACGGTGAGCTCCCCAATGGTCGAGCCCGCCTCCGGCGTGGGAAGATCCGACATATCCTCTACCGGCACGCGCACGTCCAGGTCCCACTTCTTGTGGGCCTCCGGCGCCACGATTTCTACCGGGCGATTGCCACCTAAGAAATCCGAGACGTCCGAAAGCGGGCGCACCGTGGCGGAAAGCCCAATGCGCTGAACATCGCCCGCAATCTCTTGCAGGCGCTCCAGCGTCAGGGCGAGGTGGGCACCGCGCTTGGTGCCGGCCAGCGCGTGGATTTCATCGATGATGACGGTATCGACGGTTTTCAAGATCCCCGCCGCCTTCGAGGTCAGCATCAAATACGCCGATTCCGGGGTGGTAATGAGGATATCCGGCGGCTTGCGCACCTGCCGGGAGCGCTCTGCCGAGGGCGTATCGCCCGAGCGCACGCCCACGGAAATATTCGGCACCGCCAGTCCCAGCTTTTCCGCGGTTCGCGCAATGCCGGTTAGCGGCGCCCGCAGGTTATTTTCCACATCCACGCCCAGCGCTTTGAGTGGCGAGATATACAGCACCCGCACGCCCGTTGCGGAGCCAGCAGCATTGCCTACCGGCAGGGCCAATTGGCCTTCACGCTCCACCAGGTTATTTAGCGCCCATAAAAACGCAGCGAGCGTCTTACCGGAGCCGGTGGGGGCAACCATCAGGGCGTGATCCCCGCGGGAAATCTTGTCCCATGCCTGGGCTTGTACCGCGGTGGGAGCGGCAAAAACGTCCTGGAACCACTGCGCCACTTGGGGGCGAAAGCGCTCGAGGATGTTTTCTGGCATGACCACACTCTAGTCCCCGTTGTAATGTGGGCACCATGACCGTCGAGATTTCTGATTCCCGCCTGACCAATTCGCTCGCCCAAGGCTGCGGCGAGATTTTAAAAGGTGTGCGCAATGGTGGCCTGCTGCGGGGCCTTTCGCTTGGCGATGCCGGCGATGACGCCGCCCAAGAATGGATCACCCGCGTATTAGAACAGCACCGGCCCGGCGATGGCGTGCTTTCTGAAGAGGCCTCCGATGACCTTGCCCGGTTAAAAAAGAAGCGTGTCTGGATCGTGGACCCGCTTGACGGCACCAAGGAATT
The DNA here is from genome assembly GCF_040225595.1 of Corynebacterium sp. KPL2734. Classification (NCBI taxonomy): domain Bacteria; kingdom Bacillati; phylum Actinomycetota; class Actinomycetes; order Mycobacteriales; family Corynebacteriaceae; genus Corynebacterium; species Corynebacterium sp. KPL2734. The sequence continues at coordinate 138,125 of NZ_JBEHFO010000005.1, forward strand.
TGCCACCGGCCGCCAGGACTGGGCGGTGCACATCGCGCTCATTGAGGACGGCACTCCTGTCCACGCCGCGGTGGGCCTGCCGGATTACGGCGTCACCTTCAAGTCCTCCGATGTGCGCGCCGTCGCCGGTCCGCTATCTCAAAAGTTCGTCATCTCCCGCAATCGCCCGCCCAAGGTGGCCGGCTATATCGCAGAAAAGATGGGCTATGAAACCGAGGGCGTCGGCTCCGCCGGCGCTAAGGCCATGCACGTGCTGCTTGGTGATTATGACGGTTATATTCACGCCGGTGGCCAATACGAATGGGATCAGGCGGCCCCGGTAGGCGTTGCCATGGCAGCCGGCCTGCACTGCTCCCGCCTCGATGGCAGCCCCATCACCTTCAATAACGAGGACACCTTCATCCCCGATCTACTCATCTGCCGCCCCGAGCTGAAAGACGAGATTCTAGAACACGCCGCGGCCTTTGCCGAGGAGAATGGCGGCTTTTAGAGCCCCAACCCATCGGCGAGCCGCGCCACCGATCGGGCATGGAACTCGGCGAACTCGCTCAGCGTATCGCGCCCTAGGTAGCCGAAAACCTCGGCGTTAATCAGCCCGATGATCCTCACCCAGGCCTCCAGCGCCATTTCCATGGCGTCCGCGCTGAGATCGGAGCCCGTGTCTTTCGCGGCTGCCTCCATATCGGCATCCAGCTGAGGCGATCGCTGCCTCAGCGGCACTACCGTGGACTGCTCAAGCAAGGCGGCGAGGCGACGGCTCACTTTGGTGCCCGCTGCTATCGTCTCGGCGGCTGGCGCTTGATAGCCCACAATCGGGGTGCCATAAATCAGGCCCCAACGTTGCGAAAATTCAAGGGCCCACTGCCTCATCGCACCTACGAGACCAATGAATCGCTCACGCGGTTGCACACTCGGATCATCGTGCCGCGCCACAGCCCCATCTAGGGAGTCAAAAGCATCAACGATGAGGAGGGTTATGAGGCTTGCCCTATCCGGTACGTAGCGGTAAATACCAGAAGGAACGATTCCTAGCTCACGGGCTATGGCCCGTAGGTTTAGCGCCTCTACACCACCACTAGCTAGTTGTTGCCGCCCCAGCTCGATGATGTGGGTCATCGTCTGTTCTCGGGCGCGCTCGCGTGGGGTTTGTGCCATGAGCAAACTATAGCAACTCACAAAAGAGAGCACTGCTCTTGCTTTCGGTGGCCCCGCCCTATATTTTTAGAGAGCACCAGTCACTAATATGAATAGGACTCCGCATAATGAAATTTCTCATCACTGGCGCCGGACCCGTTGGCCGGGCGGTTGCCCGCGAACTCACCGCCCGAGGCCATGAATGCATCATCATGAGCCGCCATGGCTCAGTGCTCGACCTAGGCCCATACGTACAGCACATCACCGGCGATGCCACCCAAAAAGAGTTCTACCCCGCAGACGTCGACGGCATTGTCCACTGCATCCACGCCGCTTATAACGCCGAGGCATGGCGCACGCTCCTCATCCCCGCTGAGGACACAGCCCTCCGCATCGCCGCCGAACGCGCCATCCCCATCGTCTTTCCAGAATCCATCTACGGATTCGATCCGAGCTACGAAACGTTTTCACCCGGTACCCCTTTAACCACATCCAGACAAGGAAAACCCGGTGTGCGCGCTGCGCTCATCAATACCCGCCTCGCTTCACCTGCCCGCGCCGTATCGGTGGTGGCCGCAGATCTATTTGGCCCGGATTCTGGCCCGGGGTGCGTGTATCACCAACTGATCATCGGCAAGCGCATTCCCCTCGCACTCTTCAACGCGCATACCAAGCATTCGGTTACCTACCTTCCGGACTTTGGCCGCGCGCTTGCTGATGCCCTCCTTGACCCCACCAGCCCACCTATCATTTCCGTACCCTGTGCCCCTGCAATTACCCAGGCGAAGTTCGCGCATCTCGCAGGCTGCCGGCACTCGCCCATAACGCTGCGTCCGTGGATAATCAGGCTCGGCGGGCTCTTTAATTCCGACCTTCGTGGCCTTTTGGAGATGCGCTATCTGTGGGAGCGTCCCTCCATCTTGGGTGGTGCTGGCGTCCAGTGGGAAACTACCCCGATCGAGCAAGCGATCCGCGAAACCCTTCGCACGGACAGCCCCACTACCAGCACCAACAAGAAATAGATTTTCCGACTATCCCCATGGCTTTCTAACGTTCTACACTGGGGCACCATGAGTGATACGTCCACCGCCTCTAGTGCCACTATCAATACCCCATATGAGGATCTCCTCCGCCGCGTCCTCGAAGAAGGCACGGCCAAAGGCGATCGCACCGGCACCGGCACGCGCTCCATTTTCGGCGCACAACTGCGCTATAACCTGGCGGAATCCTTCCCGCTGCTAACCACGAAGAAGGTCTACTTTCGCGGAATCATCGGCGAGCTGCTGTGGTTCCTACGTGGCGATTCCAATGTGAAATTCCTGCAGGATAATAACGTGCGCATTTGGAACGAGTGGGCCGATGAAAACGGCGATTTGGGCCCGGTCTACGGCGTGCAGTGGCGCTCCTGGCCCACCCCGGATGGCAGCCACATCGACCAAATCCAGCAGGCACTCGACACCTTGAAGAACAACCCAGACTCGCGCCGCAACCTGGTCTCCGCGTGGAATGTATCTGAGCTCGACCAGATGGCGCTTATGCCTTGCCACCTGCTCTTCCAGCTCTACGTGGCCAATGACACGCTGTCGCTACAGGTCTACCAGCGTTCGGCGGATATGTTCCTGGGCGTACCCTTCAATATCGCTTCTTATGCGGCGCTGACCCACATGTTTGCCCAGCAGGCCGGCCTCAAGGTGGGCGATCTAATCTGGACCGGAGGCGATTGCCATATCTACAACAACCACGTGGAGCAGGTACAGGAGCAGCTGTCCCGCGAGCCGCGCGAGTACCCGCAGCTGAAACTCAACAAGGCGAAGGACCTCTTCTCCTATGACTTCGCCGATTTTGAGGTGCAAGGCTACGACCCGCACCCGGCTATCAAGGCGCAGGTGTCGGTCTAATGCTCGGCGCGATCTGGGCGCAGTCCCTGGACGGCATCATCGGCGATGGCGCGCAGATGCCCTGGCACGTGCCGGAGGACCTCAAGCACTTCAAGGACGTCACCATGGGCGCGCCGGTCATCATGGGCCGCAAGACCTGGGAGTCCCTTAACCCCAAGTTCCGCCCCCTGCCCGGCCGGGAGAATTACGTGCTCTCCTCACGCGCGCCCGGCACGTGGTCAACTGGTGCTACGGTGGGCAGGACGATGCCCGCGCTTGCCGATGCCTGGGTCATCGGCGGCGGCCAAATCTACACCGCCGCTTTGGACCAGGTAGACCGCATCGAGGTCACTCTCATGGGCGTAAACATCGGCGATATCTATGGCGCGGATGCCGTCTTTGCCCCGGATATCCCCGATACGTTTGGCTTGGCCTACAGCACGGATTGGCTCACCTCTGACAAAGGGCATTTAGAGCTTCCCGAGCAGCCGACCAGCGAGCTACCCATGAAGTACCGCTTTTTAACTTACGATAGAAAGGACGCAGACTAATGACTGTACAAGCACCCGAAACCAATGCCGATGTCACCATCTTCTACGCCGACTGGTGCCCATTTTGCGCCAAGCTCATTAAGAACTTGGACCGCACCGAAACCCCATACGAGCTCGTAGATGTGGAGGACGATAACACCGACGACATCAACGAGTGGATCAAGTCCGTCAACGACGGCAACCGCATCATCCCCACCGTCTTGTACTTCGACGGCACCCACGAGACCAACCCGCCTGCATCCTCCGTGCGCAATAAACAGGAAGAACTGGCACAAGCCTAAACCTCATAGCTAAGGCTGCTCGCCCGACCCGGGCTATTCGCCCACCCCATACAAACGGCCGCGCACGCAGCCTTTTGGGGCGCACTCGCGCCCCACTGCTATGATGATCCGAGTTGCATAAGCAACATCCCCGCCCCAGTAGCTCAGGGGATAGAGCACGGCTCTCCTAAAGCCGGTGTCGGAAGTTCGAATCTTCTCTGGGGCACTAATTTGTACCCCTCTGAACTGCATCTGAGGGGTAAATTTTTCCACGCTTCTGCTTATTGACCCCAAGCACCAAAACTCTAAGGTGTCGAATTTGGTTTTGATACGGTTTAGTCATGAGCCAGACGCGTCCGCAGAACATTGGCATCGTACTTTTTGACGGGTTCGAGTTACTCGATGTTTTTGGCCCCGCAGAAGTACTCGCAAATACACCAGGCCTTGAAGTCAACTATCTGTCAAAACATGACAGCCCGGTAAGCAGCGCTCAAGGCGTACGAATAGTTCCAACAATGCGTTTTGAATCCTTCTCTGGAGATACTCTGCTTGTGCCAGGAGGACGCGGTACACGCTCACTTGTTCAAGATCCAGAATTCCTCCGCCAGCTAGCTGCCCTTGCAAGCTCGGCAGACATCATCACCTCAGTTTGTACTGGGTCGGCGCTACTCGCCGCCGCGGGCTTATTAGAAAACCACAGCGCTACCACCAATAAAAGCGCGTTCGACTGGGTTAGAACGCACGGCCAGAAAATTGAATGGAAAAAGCAAGCTCGATGGGTCCACGACGGCAATCTCTGGACATCATCCGGTGTGGCGGCAGGAATTGATATGGCGGTGGCCTTCATTACTCACTTCTTCGGTGAAGAAACAGCACTCTCAGTGACCAACCATATTGAGCTCATCGTCAACAGCAATCCCGATAACGATCCGTTTGCTGTCTGATTTCATTCGGTCCAAGCATGCAGAGGCGGTAAACCTTAGTTTCCTCATATCGATAAGTAGTTATTTTATGATCCCTAAAAGAACCGCTTATCTGCATTCGCCCCCATTAAGGGTAAATCTTCAGATCGAGCTAGAAATAGCTTATAAACAGTATTATACGTTTTAGGTAAGCCTTACTTTCCCTACTGTTTATGAATCGAGGTTTACCATGACCCAACAGTCCTCTACGCCCGCACGGAATACAAGCTCATCCAGTGGGTCGACGGCACGTTTAAACACCAGAGATCTCATCAACGCTGGCATCTTTGCTGCACTTTACTTTGTAATCACTTTTGTAACCGGGATGGTTGGATTCGCAGGACCACAATTCATGTTCATTGGCTGGTTCATCGCGGCAATCGCAAATGGAATCGTGCTAGCGCTTTATGCCGCCCGCACGCCCAAAATGGGCGCTTTCACCCTTGTCGGCGGTATTAACGGATTGGCATTCATGCTCACCGGGCACTACTTCTGGACCTTGCTGGGAAGCATAATTCTTGGGTTTATCGCGGATTTGATTATCACAAAAAGCCACCTCGGGATTGCCAAGTCCTTCCCCATTGCCTATGGCGTCTTCTGTGCCTGGGTTTCTTTGCCTTTTATCCCGCTAATTCTGGATACGGACTCATACTACGTCGATATCGCAGACCAAATGGGCCAAGAATACGCCGATGCTATGTCGGATATCTTCCAGCCATGGACCATTGGAGTACTGGCCATTTGTGCGCTCATCGTCGGCTTTATCGGAGGAAAGGTCGGAGTTCGCGTCAGCCGCAAACACTTTGAAAGCGCTGGTCTCCTGTGAGCTTGGACAAACAGGGCGTGCTTCGTCGATCTTCGATCGATCCACGGACCGTGCTGCTTTCTGTTCTAGTAATCAATGCGGTAGCTCTCAGCCACGGCCACCTACCGACACTGCTGATTTCTATCGCCTTCAGCTCCATCGCACTAGCTACAGTAAAGCCACACTATGGTCTTATTTGCCTGTGTGCTTTTGCATTATCCTATCTAGGGTATTGGGGCCTTTTACAGCTTCCTGGCTCCACATTTTTCGCTTTTTCGGCGGCAATTTTTTCGTGGCTAAGCCGTTTTGTCATCAGCATGTCCATCGGCGCATTCGGCTTGCTCACTCTCACACCATCCACGTTGACCTCAGCACTGCGGGACCTGCGTTTACCAGGCTGGGCCACCATTCCACCGGCGGTATTCCTGCGCGTTTTGCCGATCATCGTGGCAGAAGCCAAAGCCATCCGCGATGCCATGGTCCTTCGGGGTCTCCAGCCTGGAGCGAAAAGCTGGTTTACACAGCCCACACAATCGTCCGCGATGCTGATCATCCCTTTGTTAGGCGCCGTCGTCCGCGCTGGTGATGAGCTCGCTGCCTCTGCTCTTGTCCGCGGATTGGGAGGACCCACACGCCCAACCACCACCGCCGATCTTTCCTTCAAGCTTGTCGATGCAACAGCAATAGCTGGGTTGGGCCTCGTTGTTGCCTCTGTCTGGCTTCCCACGGAGGCCCAATTATGAACGAACGCAGTATCGCAACCAGTGTAAACGCCCATAACGTTTCTTTTACATATCCATTGGGCGCTCGGCCAGGCATTCAAGGTGTATCTGATGTGTCTTTTTCTGTCTCTCCAGGACAGTGCCTACTGATTACCGGTGATTCCGGATCGGGAAAGTCCACGGTGCTCAAGTTGATCAACGGACTCATCCCCCATTTCAATCCAGGAGAGCTACTAGGCACCATCACTATTACAAAGGATGGCCAGGACTTTAACCCTGCGCAGGAACCGCTGTCCCGCGCCATCGAGTTCAGCGCCTCAGTATTCCAGAATCCACGGACGCAGTTTTTCACTGAAAGCGTCAATGCAGAATTAGCCTTCGGGCTAGAAAACCTTGGTGTGGATCCCACAGAAATTGAATCTAGGATTCAATCAGCGGTCGAGTTGCTAGGCATTAACGATCTTCGGGGCCGGCGATTCAAAGAATTATCCGGTGGACAGTTACAAACCGTGGCATGCGCATGCGCGCTTGTGTCCCCGGGCAGTCTCGTGCTTCTCGATGAACCCACGTCCAACCTCTCCATGGAAAGCATCGATATTCTTGCACGCGTGCTACACCGCTTGAAGGAATTAGGCACAACGATCATTATCGCTGATCATCGCCTCTTTTTCTTAAAAGATATCGCTGACCAAGTTATTTACTTGACTCAGGGAAAAATAACGCGGAGTTTCCACGCGCAAGAGTTCTATGCCTTAGACGAACCCGAACGCAAACAATTGGGGCTACGCAGCTTACACCACGTTCCCCTGCCCGCGAGCGTACCGGTACCACCCACGCCCGAAAACGCCGATCCCCAGCGGAGCGGACTCGAGTTAAGCAATATCCGTTTTTCTTATGGCACGCATGAGGTGCTCAACATTGACCACGCATTTTTCCCCAGCGGCGAAGTCACCGCCTTGATTGGGCCCAACGGGGTTGGCAAAACCACCCTCGCCAGGATCATTTGTGGTCTTGCTTCTCCCAAACGCGGCGGTAGTCTCCGTTTGAACAGCAAACGAGTAGGAGCAGCAGCTCGGAGGCGCAGCGCGTACATGGTGATGCAGGATGTTGGCCGCCAGCTATTCGCTGCCACCACCGAAGAAGAGGTCACGCTCGGACTGGCAAAGAAGAAGCGGGACCACATCGATGTCAACGAGATTCTCCATCGCCTCGATCTGGAAGAGATGGCCCGACGGCATCCGCAGTCTCTGTCCGGTGGGCAACGGCAACGCTTAGCCATAGCTTCAGCCCAAGCCGAGCAAGCAGAGGTCTACATCTTCGATGAACCTACCTCTGGAGTGGGCTGGCGCCAACTGCAATCCATCTCTGCGCTGCTTCGATCTCTTGCAGCAAGCGGAGCAGTGGTCATCGTTATCACCCATGACCACGAATTCATCCAAGAATCAGTCACTCGAATCATCGATATGACGGAAATAAATAAGAATTGAGAAAGAAATGTCTGAGATAAAACAAAGTTCCACAGAATCAAGCGGAACCCACGCACCAGAATCACACGGTGCGTCACCGGAAGAAGAGGCTCGCGCAAAACAAAAAGCCGGCCAGGTCGCTCTAAAAAAGCTACTGGCCCCAGTGCAAACAACCATCTACTTCGCACAGTTTCTCGCGCTTATATCCTCGGTACTCGCCGTAGCACCCTACGTCGCGTTGGTGGCACTGGGAAATGCTCTAATCAACGGAAATACTGATGACGTCGCGTCCATTGTGAAATGGCTCCTTGCAGCATTTTTGGGCCAGCTATTCTTCTATTTCCTTGCCCTTACGATCACCCACTTCGCTGATGCAAAGCTGGTGGGGATCAACCGGCGCCGAATTATTACCGCTATTGCGAAAGCACCGCTGTCTTGGTTTAGCCAAACTAATTCCGGCAAAGTCCGCAAAGCAGTCGAGGACGATACGCTAACTCTGCACACCCTGACAGCCCATGCCCCTGTAGATCAAGTTGCCGCAATCTTCACGCCTCTTGCGCTTCTGGTTTATGCCTTTATCTTGGATTGGCGCCTTGGCCTGCTTTCTATTGCCACTGTGCCCATTTTCCTAGCAATCCAGGCGTATTCAATGAAAGATATGGGCACAAAAACTGCGGAAATGGACGATTATCTTGGAGAGGTTTCTGCCACTGCAGTGGAGTTCTCCGAAGGTATTTCCGTCGTCAAGGCTTTCGGCACCGTTGGCAAAGCCCACGCTCGGTACCGCGAAGCTGCTAAACAATTCGCTATCTTCTATTACGAGTGGGTACGTCCGCTTCTTCGCGTTAGCGCAATTTCAGAATCCGTGGTGGCGGTTCCCGTGCTCATCCTTATCAATGTAGGAGTCGGTTCCCTGCTGATAGCTGGTGGCTATGTCACGGTCGCTGAAGTCATCGCAACAACGTTGATTGCACTGGTGATCCCGGGCACGATTCAAACCGTCGGCCGAATGATGTGGTCTTACCAGCTCGCTGGCAATGCGGCGTTGCGCCTTGATGAGGTTATGACTATTTCCCATGTAGAAGAAGGCTCAATGAGTCTCGATGCCCGTAGTCAAGAAATGAAAGTGGAGTTCCACAATGTCAGCTTTAGTTACGGCCCAGATACACCGGTCCTCCAAAACTTCTCTGCCCAGCTAAGTGCAGGTACCGTTACGGCATTAATTGGTCCCTCTGGTTCTGGCAAATCCACAGCAGCAACGATGCTGGCGCGTTTCCAGGATCCAGATTCGGGCACAATCACTATCAACAACGTGGATACCCGTGATCTCACTTTCGACAGTTTGTACCGCACTGTGGCTTTCGTCTTACAAGATCCTCACTTACTGCGCATGAGTATTCGGGAAAACATTCGCCTTGCACGCCCAGAAGCGCGCGATGAAGAGATCTGGCAAGCAGCAGAGGCCGCGCACATAGCTGCTGATATTCGCGCTTTACCAGCTGGGCTCGACACCGTTGTTGGTGAGAACATCTCTTTATCCGGTGGACAACAGCAACGCATTTCTATTGCCCGGGCAATTATTACCAATGCCCCAATCTTGATCCTGGATGAAGCTACTGCGGCAACCGATCCTGACTGCGAAGCAGAAATTCAAGCGGCTCTGGCCACACTCGTAAGAGACAAGACCGTCTTGGTCATAGCCCACAAACCGGAGTCAATCCAAGGCGCAGACCAAATAATCCGCCTCAAGCCTGTGAAGGATAATTCTCATGTCTAATGCCACCACGCCTGCTAGTTCGCGGCTTCGTGATCCGTTACTTACTCGCAGTGTCAAAAAGCTGCAAAGTCCTGTAGGTCATAAGCTCAATAAAAGGCATGCTTGTCTATCGCTTATCGTTGGCGTGCTTGACGGCCTCGCCGTTCTCACGCTCGTGCCACTTACAAAGGCACTCGATGGGGATACGACGATCACACCATGGATGTGGACGCTTTTGGCAATTGCGCTCGTAGCTTTTGCGCTACGATTTTTCGCAACCATGGCCTCTTACCACACGGCCTTGGATTTCATCCGAACCGCGCACACGACTGTGGGCGATAAATTGGCAACGCTACCGCTCGGCTGGTTCATACCGGCTAATACCGGCGGGCTATCTCGTCTCGTCTCAGATCGTTTTATGGTGGCGGCCGAGACTCTTGCACATACTCAAGGCATGGTGTACCGCGATGGTGCAGCACTTATGACCCTGTTGGTTGGAGCGTGTTTCTGGAATCCGCGGTTGGGATTGGTCTTTCTAATCATCGCACCATTGGCGCTCGTGGTGATGCAGTTGGCTGCATGGATTCGTGAGAAAGCATCGAACCGCACACTCGGGCCGAGTAAAGAGCTCTCCCAGCGCATCGTAGAATTTGCTAACCGCCAGCCGGCCTTGCGCGCGGCGGGAAAATCACAAGGGTTTGCGCCGCTTGAGCAAGCACTAGAAATCGATCATAAAGCACGGATACGCGAGCTATGGGTATCCACATTAGCTTTGCTACTCAACGGCATAGTAGTGCAGATCTTCATCGTGGCTCTCATTATGGTCTCCGCGGATCTTGCCGTTGAAGGCGCCCTATCGCCACTAGAAACAATTGCGATCATCGGAATCAGCTTGAGGTTTACCCGCACGCTTGAGCAGCTGGGCTCTTGTTTCGTCGGTTTAGACGCAGGCCGTATCGCGCTCGCAGAAACCGAGCTCATCACCGATGCCCCTTCCCTGCCAGAACCCACTACTCCGCGTACAGGAGACGGTTCGGGCAGTGTTGAGCTGCGCAATGTCACGTTTGGGTACGGAGATAAGCCGGTATTGGTCGATGTCGCCTTCCACGCCCAACCGGGCACCGTTACCGCCATTGTCGGTCCTTCCGGCTCCGGAAAGACCACAATTGCGCGCCTTATTTCACGATTCTGGGATGTAGATTCCGGGGCGGTGATGGTTGACGGCGTAGATATCCGCGAGCTTGGAACCGAACAGCTAATGTCCAAACTATCCATGGTCTTTCAGGACGTCTATCTCTTCGATGATTCGCTGATTGCTAATATCCGCGTTGGTCGTCCCGATGCCTCCGATGAGGAAGTCTTCCGCGCAGCTGATCTTTCAGGCGTGACTGCTATTGCCAACCGCCTAGGGTGGCACACTCCTGTTGGTGAAGGCGGGCGGCTTCTGTCCGGCGGCGAGCGCCAGCGCGTATCTGTTGCTCGCGCGCTGCTCAAACAAGCGCCGATTGTCCTCTTTGATGAGGCTACCTCCGCGCTCGATGCAGAAAATGAGGCAAATATCCTTGCCGCAATGGACGAGCTACGGGAGAAGTCTACTTTTATCGTCATCGCCCATAAGCTGGATACAATTAAATCGGCTGATCAAATCGTAGTCTTGGATGAACACGGGCACGTCAGCCAGCTGGGCACGCATTCTGAGCTTTCCGATGTCCCCGGAATCTACCGTCACTTCTGGCAGCAACGCAAAGCAGCACGCGGGTGGAAAATCAGTTCGGGACGCGATTAACGCGGGCACCGAGATCGGCATTGCTTGCGGGGGCACCCTTCTCCCCCGCAGCAAGGCACACCCTAAGTGCACCAACAAAGCCCAGAGCGAGAGAATGCGTTAGCGGCCACGAGCAACCACTGCGCGGCGTTGGTCATGCCCTCGCTTAAGGCCTGCACCACTGCCCCAGGCGCACGGTGCTTTGCGTTGCGGAGGCGAACCCCAGGCCCAAGCCGTACAGGGTCAGCGGTGCGGCGATGATCCAACCATTCGTATCCGTCCCCATAAGCGGGACGAGGATAAGAACGCCGACGGTTTCCAAGCCGAGCCCGATGAGCACGGTGCCAGGCGCCCCCGTACCGTGCCGCGACGTGGGGGCTGCTGCACCGGAGAGAATGCACCGATTGCCATGGCTGACAGCGCGAAGCCCACGGCCGAAACCGCGAGCGCCACCGGCACCGGTGAGATGGGCGCGTTTTCTGACCACGTCCAGCCAAAGAAACTGAACGAGGATTGGGGTTCCCACCAGCCTAGGTCGGGCCTCGATAATCGCGAATACCAAGACACCCATTCCGTCAGTGCACCACCGGCGAGCAGTCCGAGCGCTGCAGCCCCAGAAATCACCGCGCCCCACACACCAAAGGCTGCGGCGCGGTACTTGCCACGGAATACGGCATTAACCGTAGAGAGCGTGGACGGCATGATGAATGCGGCGCCGATAGCTTGCACGGCTCGCGCGGAGGTCAAAGGCGGCGGTGGTAGAAAACCCGCCAATACGCTGCCTTCCACAAATATTGTCAGGCCGGTGAGGAAGGCGCGCTTGCGTCCCCAGGTACCCGCAATCTTGCCCGTCGCAGCAGCAGCGCAGCTAATAGCACCGCATAGAGGCTGTTGACCCACTGCGCCTGCGTCAGGTTAAGCTGCTGGTCAGTGATGACCGAGGGCAATGCCACGCCGACGATAGTGCCATCTAGAACAATGATGCCCAACCCGACGGAAAGAACCGCCAAGCTTATCCAATCGCGGCGAGTAGGCGCCGTGACGTTTTATTGTGCGCTGTGCTCGCTCATAGTTAGGCGTTCACCGGAGCTTTGGTGCTACCCTCATCTGGTTCCTTGATGGCCCGGCCCAAATTCACGAGAAAGACCGTCAGCCCCACAGTGATGAAGATGTGGCCCAGACCAGCGATGCCCGAAATCATCTCATTGGATTCCTTGCCCAGCACCGTCAGTATGCCGTGCGAAATTTGCATGCCGACGGTGAGCACAACGCCCACGTTGTACAGCCAGAAAAATGAGTTGAATAGCTGGCGGTGCCGCGACAGCGCGAAGACCTTTTCCAGCGCCAAGAAGATGAGGAATAGCATGAAGCCCAATGCCAGCAAGTGGGTGTGGGCCACGCTTAGCTGCGTATATTCGCCTTCCGGGAAATCTTGTAGCTTCGTAAACTCCCGATAAAACAAGCCGGCGACCAAGCCCAAGACGAGGTAGAAAATCGCTGCCCTGTACAAAGCCTTCATGTCATTACTCCTTCCCAGTCATCACCATGACTGGATAGCCGAGGGGATCAAGTTCTCTAAATACATATCTTGCCCCGACTTCTCTGGCTTTGAATCGCAGAGGCGGTTGAACCTTCAATCAACCAGTAGGTTGATTGAAGGCGCTTAACGTCGTGTCCTCTGCATTCCCGCAAGGAATATGGCCCCCAAAACTAGCGCTTCTAGCGCTCGGCGTTTAAATTTTTCTTTTCAAATACAGGACCGGAACGGGCCAGCGCAAGGATCACTAGTACGGTTCCGATGCCCACTAAAAGCAATGGAACCACAGCATTACCTGACTGCTGCCCAGCATCGGCAGCATCAATTCCGGTGCTAATTAAAATAGGCGCTGCGATGACCAAAACCACGCCGACGAATCCGGTAGCCAACGACAACTGCAATTTCTGATTCAACGCTCATCCTCATTCTTTCGACGCCGCCCGGAAGCATAATCCGCCAAGGATAGAACGACTCCTATGAGCAAAATTGCGACCACTAGAATCAGTGCCCAGTGATGGTCATTAAACAGAACCCCGAGCACGATGACTACCAAGGCGGAGACGCCGAATGGCCGGAAATACCTCCACAAGCTTCTCATGGTTCTCAAGCTACCATCGCCGCCATTCAAAATGCATGTGCAGGCTCAGGCTAAGGGGCTGGTATCTCCTCTCAAAAGTTCGCTATTCGCTTCACCCAAGGCATTACTTATATCTCCTTGAATGGACCTGACCCCCATTTGGTGGACACCTGATATCCAACGGGCCTGACCCCTGTTTGGCGGACACCCGATATCCAGCCCAACCGGGTTGGAAAAATAGTAATCTACCGCCCTGTCCGGGTATTCCGAACAGGGGTCCAGTCCTACATCCACCCACTGGAGTACTTCCCAAAGGAAGAGCCGTTTCAGGAGCCTGAAAACAAAGACTAGTTTTGGTATAATAACCAATTTGGGCTCTTGTGCTGGAAGGAACCAGGAAAACTGGTCCTTGGTCAGCACAGTTTTTGAACTAATCCGAAGTTAAGTTACGGTTGTAACCGTTAATTTTGCAGGTGAGCGAGTGTTCTATACCACACTCACCCATACCATACGCCCAACAGAAAGGTATTCAGATTATTACCACTATTCTTGCTGGACTATTGGCTGCAAGCACTGGCTTAATCGGCCACAGCACTCCAATCGAAAAAGCTTCCCCTATAGCCCAGCATCAAGACCATGCGGCGGCGGCCACCCCCGACCGCGATACCTCCGACGTGCAAGCGCTAATCGATGATGCCGAAGAACAAGCTGGCTACAAATTCATGACTATCCGCTATGATGGAAAATTCGCGCATATCGCTTTAGATCCCGAAAAATACAACCCCGACAGCGATAACGCGACATTTAAAGCAGCGACCCGGCTGCTCACCAAGAAGGGTTATAAGGTCACTGCAGTTCTCTAAACTGTTCACCTCCACTGCCCTGGCCCCCAGTTTGCTCGCCAAACGGGCCGTTACGACCCTGTTCACGCAGCTGCGCGATGGTCGAACCTAAAGATTGACGGGTTGCTTTGACAATGCCGTTGGGGGTTAAGTAGCAAAAAGGGGATGAGGACATTTTTAGGAGTATTCACAGTAGCAGCTTGCGTCAGCGTTGATTGATGCTTAATCCGCCGTTGATGCCAGGACCGGTGATTACGGCGTCCTTAAGCGCGTAAGGCAGCGTGAGAACTAGCGCAACCGACAACACCAAACCAGACACCGCTGTATCCTGCGAGGAACTAACCTGGCGCACGATGCTCTACATTACGGAGGCTTGCCCGGAGTCATCGACGGGAATAACCCCAAAGCACCGTGCCGATCAGCTGCACCGAGGCAAAACCAAGGCCTGGAACGCCAAGGAACAGCGGTGCGCCAAGGGGCCAACGGGACCTACCCCGGGTAGTGGAACTGTTAGGGTTAGGCCCATCCTCTCGTACCGCCACACGATCCGCACAGATCGGATGTACACTAAACGAGGGTAACCTCATACAAGGCTTGGCCCCGGAAAGTTGACACATCGGGGTCGGGCTCTCGGATTTTTCCTCACGTTGAACTTAAAATAAACTGGTTTGCCACGACTCTTCTACTTCTATAAGCAAGCAGATCCACCGCGCATTTGAGGTCTAAATAGCCTTCTCCCCACGCTCACCGGTGCGGACGCGGATGACGTCTTCGACGGGCGCTATCCAAATCTTGCCGTCGCCGATTTCGCCGGTGCAGGCGGCATCCACGATGGCATCGACAATCGCTTCGGCGTCATCGTCTGCCACGATGAGCTCGATTTTGGCTTTGGGGACAAAGGAGGTGGCGAATTGGGCGCCGCGGTAGATTTCCTTGTTACCGCGTTGCTGGCCAAAGCCTTCGATTTCGGTCACCGTCATGCCCGGCGAGCCGAGTTTTTGTAGTGCTTGCTGGATATCATCAAGCGTAAAGGGCTTGACCACGGCTGTTACGAGTTTCATTATTGCTCCTAGGTATCGCTGGGCGTTTTAGTTGCGGCTGGTGGTACCGCGCATGGCACGGCCGCCAATGTCGTAGCCGGTCTCACGGTGACCACCAAAGTCAATGCCATCGGTTTCGATCTGGTCGGTCACGCGCCAGCCGATGGTCGCCTTCAAAATCACCGCGATGATGGCGGTAATGACTGCGGCAAAGATTACGGCGATAGCGGCGATGAGAATCTGTACGATGAGCAGCTTCCAACCTTCTACGCCGCCACCGGTGAAGATGCCGCGCTCATTGGCAAAGAAGGCAACTGCCACGGTGCCCCACAGGCCGGCGACCAGGTGGACGCCCACGACGTCCAGGGAGTCATCAAAGCCGAAGCGGAACTTCAGGCCCACGCCCAAACAACCCAGCATGCCGCCGAGGGCACCCATAATGAGCGAGGTCACCGGGTTCAGGTCGCCTGCGGCCGGGGTAATGGTGACAAGTCCTGCGACCACGCCGGAGGCAGCACCCAGGGAGGTGCAGTAGTTATCGCGCAGCTTTTCCACGAGCAACCAGCCCAAGATTGCGGCAGCCGTTGCGGCGGTAGTGTTGACCCAGGCCAGGCCGGCGAGGCCGTCGGCAGCGAAGGCGGAACCACCATTGAAGCCGAACCAACCAAACCACAGCAGGCCGGCACCGAGCATGACCATGGGCAGGTTGTGGGGGCGCTGCACGCTCTTCGGGAAGCCTTGGCGCTTGCCCACGACAATCGCCAGAACCAGTGCGGCCGTACCGGCGGAAATGTGGACGACGGTACCACCAGCAAAGTCAATGGGTGCGACGAGCGCTTCCCCACCTTCGCTGCCAAAGATCCAGCTGGTGACGCTGCTTTCGCCCTCACCCAGGATGCCACCACCCCAGACCATGTGGGCCAGCGGGAAGTAGACAAAGGTTGCCCACAGGCCACTGAAAAGCATCCAGGTACCGAACTTCACACGGCCGGCGAGTGCACCGGAGATAATCGCGGTGGAAATAACGGCGAAGGTGAGCTGGAAGCCGATATCGATGATATTGGCGTAGCCTTCCGCGCCCTCGAGGTATTCACCGTTGGCATCAAAGATGGAGTCCTTTAGTCCAAAGAACTCGAAGGGGTTGGCAACGATGCCGCCCCAAGACTCCGTGCCGTAGCTCATTGACCAGCCCCAGAGGATGTAAATGATGCTGACTACCGCTAGTGAGCCGAAGGACATCAACATCATATTGAGCACGCCGCGGCGCTCTGTCATGCCTCCATAAAAAAGTGCCAGGGCTGGGGTCATGAGCAGCACGAGAGCCGCGCTCATGAGCATCCAGCTCGCATTGCCTGCGATCACCGAATCCATTATTTCTCCTTGTAGGGTTCCTTCATTGCTTTTCATAACGGTAGTACTACAGGTATCTAAATATCTATTGTCCTATAGATTAATCCCCCATGTGGGGCTACCTTGAGCTTGTCACCTCCTGGTTTCCCGCTTTTCACCACTAAAAGGCTGCCCATTCGAGCGAGGTTCCTTGGCGAGCCCTCCCTCCACAACATCCGCCCAGGAGCTCAAAGAATTTACTGCGCGTTCACATCGATCCCAAGTTGCCTTAACTTCGGTGCAGTTAGATAGACGTTCCTGTTAACTACTCTCTCTGGAGGAACTTCCCCAATGAAGTCGAAGCATTCATCTCTCGCTGCCCTAGCCCTTGCTTCAACCGTTCTTCTTAGCTCGTGCGGTGAGCCTGCGACCGACAATGAAGATACGCAGGCCGCAAGCGATTCAACCTCTATTACCGTCTATACCTCCGAGCCGGAAGAAAAGGTCGATGAAATCAATGCGGCCTTCAATGAAGAAAACCCCGATATCGAGGTCAAGGTATACCGCGCCGGTACCGGCGATTTGAACGCGCGCATTTCTTCGGAGAAGCAATCTGGCGATATCGAAGCAGATGTTTTCTGGGCAGCCGATGCACCTACCTTTGAAAATTACGGTGAGGATGGCGATCTCATCGAGCTTGCCGATGTCGATTCCGACGACATCATCGACGAGGCCAAGGACGACGAGAATTTTTATGTCGGCACGCGCATTATCCCCACGGTCATTGCTTATAACACCGACGAAATCGCAGAAGGTGATGCCCCGACCTCGTGGGCGGATCTCACCGATCCGAAGTACAAGGACAAACTCGTCATGCCTAACCCGGCGGTCTCTGGTGCGGCTGCCTTCAATGCCTCAGCATGGAAGAACAATCCAGACCTCGGTGAAGCGTGGATCGAAGACCTGGGCAAGAATTCCCCGATGATCGCAGAGTCCAATGGCCCTACCTCCCAAGAAATTGCCTCCGGTTCTAGGCCCGTGGGCGTGGTCGTCGATTACTTAGTCCGCGACCTAGCGGATAAGGGATCCCCGGTTGCCCTTGCCTACCCCACCGAGGGATCACCGTATATTTCTGAGCCTGCGGGCGTATTCAAAGACTCCAAGGAGCAAGAAGCGGCACAGAAGTACATCAATTTCCTGCTTTCGAAGAAGGCTCAAGAAATCGCCGTCGAGCAGTCGTACCTCCCGGTGCGTGAGGATGTGGGAACCCCAGCAGGCACCCCTGAACTTGCAGACATTGAGCTCATGAACCAGGACCTGGAGAAAATCACCAAGGATAAAGACGCCGCCGTCGAGGTATTCCAAAAGGCAGTGTCTTCCTAGTTCTTGATGGCTCGTTTGTTGAAAAATCCCTCCGTATCCGCGCTGCGCGTTGGCGTGTGGCTCATTGCCATTGGCCTGTTCATCGCGCCTTTGGCCCTTGTTGTCTCCCTTGCACTGGGTGGAAACCAAATTCCCGTCCTGCTAGAGCAAGGGCTCGGTAGTGCTACATGGAATTCGCTTTTCACCACGGCGCTTTCGGCGCTCGCCGCTGTCATCATCGGCACCGTTATTGCCATCGCGCTAGACCGCACGGATATTTACGGCTCTTCGGTTCTGCGCCTATTCCTGCTCTCGCCACTCTTGGTTCCACCATTTATCGGAGCGATCGCCTGGATTCAACTATTCGGCCCGAATCAGGGCTTGAATAAGCTCTTTGGGTTCGAAATATGGAATATCTACGGCGCAGACGGGGTCATTGCGCTGATGACCATCCACTCTTTTCCCACGGCATACGTCATCATTTCTTCGAGCCTGCGCTCCATCTCTCCCGATTTCGAGCTAGCCGCTCGAATATCTGGCGCTTCAGTGATGACTGTTCTGCGCACGGTCACCCTTCCGCTCTTGCGCCCCGCCCTGTTATCCGCGTTTACCCTCACGGCAATTGCTAATCTGGCGGATTTCGGAATTCCTGCCATTATCGGCTCGCCGGCTCGGTTCGAAACGCTCGCGACGATGATTTACCGGTTCATTGATTCCGGCACCGTATCGAACCCCTTACAGGTGGTTTCGACCATCGGCGTCGTCCTCTTATTTTTGGGAATCGGCGCAGTCATCATGGACTATCTCACCTCCCTGAAAAACTCGTCTTCTACCCATGACTCCGGAAGCCCGGCGCGCTTTGCACTGCATTCAGCGCGTTGGCCGGTCACGATCATCATGTGGGTGTGCGGACTCGCCATTTCCATTGGCCCAATCCTTGGTTTGGCCTACCGCGCGTTGCTGCCAGCTCCTGGAGTTCCGTTTACATTAGAAACCATCTCGTTGGCGAACTTTAGCAGTGCTTTATCCAACCCGCGCGTTCTCGACGGCCTTACCAATTCCGCATTTCTGTCAATAACCGCCGCGATAATCTGCGGAATTCTTGGCTGGGTCATCGGAATTCTAGTGACTCGGACCCAGGCCCGGGGAAATACCCTTTTAACACTTTCTGCGCTGCTACCGAGCGCGCTGCCGGGGCTCATCATCGGCGTCGCCTGGCTGATTGCTGGGCGCTATACCGGGCTATATAACACCATTTGGATAATCCTTATCGCCTACGTCTGTGCTTTTACAGCACTCGTTATCCAGTCCGTGCGTGCCCCGCTAATAAGCACCCCGGTCACCGTGGAAGAGGCAGCGCGTATTTCTGGTGCCACGCCGCTTAAGGCGCTTTTTACTACCACCGGCGCAATGACCATTCCGGCGGCGATCTCCGGTGCGGTGCTCGTCGCGGTGACCGCGATTCGAGAACTTACTATTTCCGTACTCCTCGTCGCGCCCGGAACTACAACGCTGGGTGTGCAAGTCTTCAACCTGCAGCAGGCAGGAAATTATAACCAGGCATCGGCACTCGCTTTGCTCTTTGCACTGCTTGGCATCATTGCCCTTGCACTGACTATCCGCGTTCCTAAGGTAAGGACTTAATAATGGCGAAAATTGCAGCTTCCCACCTCACGGTCACTTTTCCGGATGGAACTACTGGCCTGCGCGATATCAATCTCTCCATCGAGCCTGGGGAACTCATTGCACTCGTTGGCCCGTCAGGCTCCGGTAAAACCACGCTCCTGCGCACCATCGCTGGTTTTATATCCCCCTCGTCGGGTGAGCTTTACATAGATGGCCGGCAGATGACTGCTATTCCGCCGGAGAAACGCGGAATTGGCATGGTATTCCAACAGCATGCGATTTGGCCGCACATGTCTGTAAAGGACAATGTTGGCTACCCGTTGCGCCAGGCGAAAGTAGCAAAGGCCGAGCGCGAAGAGCGCATACCTGAGACTTTAGCTCTCGTGGGCCTGCCAGGATTCGAAGACCGTACACCAGACAGCCTTTCTGGCGGGCAGCGCCAGCGCGTTGCCCTGGCCCGGGCGATCGTCGCTAAGCCCAAAGTTTTATTACTGGATGAGGCGCTTTCCGCCCTCGATGAACCATTGCGCGATAATTTGCGCCGCGAGCTGGTAGCCCTGACACAAAAGCAACGCCTAACCACGGTGCACGTCACCCACGATCGCGCCGAGGCACTGGCAATCGCAGATAGAGTCGTGGTTCTAGACGGCGGCGAAATCCAGCAGATTGCTCCTCCGCAACAGCTGCTGGAAAATCCCGCTAGCCCGGTGGTCGCGGTATTTATTGCGGATGCCACGATTGTCCAGACCACTATTTCAGGAAGCCGCGTCGAGTGCCCAACTCTTGGTATCTCTTGGCCGTTGAGTGACGTAACCGTGCGAGGAGAAGGCACTAAGGCCGCCATCTTGCCGCACCACGCAACGATCGTGGAGGAAAACCATCCAGGTGCCACGGTTGCGGCGGTGGTTGACTCCGCCATTTTCGAAGCCGGACACTACTCCGTTACCGCCTCCCACGAATCTGGGGTCACGTTCCGGACTACCGCAGATAATAAACCAGAGCTTGGACAATCGGTGCGTATCCGCTTCTCGCCGCCGTTGATTTATTAAGTGCGCACTGTGTCCGATTTCCTATCGCTGCATTTAATCCTTTGCTGCAGCGTGGCCTATATCCCGAGCCTGGCTTAAGCTTTAAGCCATGAGTGAAATCACTAAGCAGTATTCCGTTGACCTTAACCGCGTAGAAAATTCGGTGTACCGCGCCACCAATGCGGATGGCGCCAGCATCGAATTTGGCCGCGGGGAGGGCCTGTTATCGCCGGTAGAGCTCCTGCTGGCCGCCGTCGCTGGGTGCACCGCGGTGGATGTGGATGTCGTGACCTCCAGGCGCACCGAGCCGGAGTCTTTCCAGGTGCGCGCAGAGGGCGACCGCGTGGATGAGGATGGCGCCTCGCGGCTTTCCGATGTCCGCGTTGCCTTCGACCTCTCCTTCCCTTCCACCCCGGACGGCGAAAAGGCCCGCGCGCTGGTAGATAACCTGATTCGCATTTCCCACGAGAAGGACTGCACGGTATCGCGCACCGTGGAACACGCCACGAACGTGGATTTTAGCAACGAGTCAAAATAAACACGACTCACCCACCGCCTCCTGCTATGGTGCATTTGTTAACTATTGTGACTAATGCGATCACTGCAGGAGCTTTTCATGTCACCGTCTCTGTCTCGTCGCGGCCTCTTGAAGGCAAGCGCCCTCGCCCTTACCGCCGGCGCCATTGGTGCGACCGCACCCTCGGCCGCCGCCCTTGGCCCGGTGCGCGGGACCATCATTGACTTTTCCTCAGGCATCCCTTCCCCCGACGCCATCAAGCGCGCAGGCCATATCGGCGCTATTCGCTACGTCTCCAATAAGCGCCCCGGCGCGGCTTGGATGACCGGCAAGCCGGTTACCCTTCAAGAGACTGCGGCCAATGCCGCCGCCGGCCTGCCCACGGCCTCGGTCTATCAATTCGGCCGCGCCGAAACCGCCGATTGGAAGCAGGGCGCGGCCGGCGCCGCCATCCACGCCCCGCAGGCCATTTCGCTACACAAGGCCGCCGGTGGCCCTACGCACCGCCCCATCTACATCGCCATCGACGATAACCCCACCCGCGAGCACTACACCCAGTTCATCCGGCCGTACCTGCAGGCATTTTCCAAGGCCTTGTCCGTGGCCGGTTACCAGACCGGTGTCTACAGCAACTACAACGTCATCGAGTGGGCCAGCCAGGATGGGATTGGCACGTTCTACTGGATGCACGACTGGGGTTCCAACGGGAAGATCCACCCCAAGACCACCATTCACCAGCTGCCGCAGTCGCGCCAGCAGACCATCGAGAACGTCATCGTCGATGTCAACGAGGTCTACGCCAGCGACTGGGGCCAGTGGACGCCCGGTTCCAAGCAGCCAGGCATCCAGGATCTCAGCTCCACCCTGGACAAGGCCATCCCGAATATGCCGGACTTGCCGCAGCTCAACGCGGATGGGGTGAGCTTTAAGGGGTCATCGCTAAGCAACGAGCAAATCCGCGGGCTTGCCGATGCCGCCCAGGATATCGCCAAGGCCTTTAAGTAGGCCTATTTCCCCTTGGGCTCGGAGGACTTCTTTTCGTCCTTCTTGTCCTCGTCCTTCTTCTCGCTCGAGGTCGGCTTTTCGGAGGTCGTCTCGATGGGCGGGACATCCTCGCCGTCCTTGTACTTGAGGAACCGCTCGGTGGCCTTGCCCAGGTTCTCGCCGGTGATTTCGCTCTTCACGTAGTCCGTGAGGTCATCGGCAGAGCCATTAATGGAGGCTGCGGCGACGAAATTCTTGCCAAAGGAGACCGAGGAATTGATGGACTTATCGTTGGACCAGCCCCACTTGCTGCCTACCACATTTGAGAGCTTCGCGGTGCCATAGTCTTGGTCATAACCATCTTCTGAGACGGGATCCGCGTGCGACATCGCCACGAGCACGGGATGGGTCTCATCGCGCTTGATGAGCTGGGAGATGAAGCTGGCCACGTCATAGGTGGAGGTTTCCGAATAGCCCCAGGTCTCGCCCGCCTTGGTGGATTCCAGATCGTATTCCTTGGCAATCTTATCGATGGAATCCGGGTACTTTTTAAACAGCTCCTCGGCGCTCTTATCAGAAGAGCTAGCGATCATGCCGAGCGCCTCGTACTTGTCTTCGTACTCACCCTGCTCAATGACGTAGGTAGCGATATAGAGCTTGATAAGGCTAAGCGCCGGGCGGGGATCGTGTTCTGCCGCAGAGCCTATATACATGCCATCGTGCAGGCGAATATAGCTAATGGAATGGTCCTCATCCCCCTTGAGGAACTCATTGATTCGCGGGGGCACCTTTGCTGCCCTATGCGCGGTAATGGTGGTGTCTTCGGCTTTGGCGGTGCTATCTCGCTCGCTATTGCTGCACCCAGCAACCGTAGAGCAGGCAAGCATGCACACGGCAAGGGCGGCACCAGCCTTTACTGATGCCGCCGCGTTGAGAGAGGACGGATTAAACACGTCGAACCATATTACCGGTAATTGCTCCTTTTCGGGCAATTAGTGCTGGACTGGGGCCTCGACGCCCACACCGGTCAGGGAACGAACTTCCATCTCTGCCGCCAGCTCGTCCAAGTTGTCCGGCTTGGTCACGATGGAGACAAACCAACCGACGAAGAAGGACAGCGGGATGCTGACCAGACCCGGCGAGGTCAGCGGGAAGATAGACCAGTCCGCGTTCGGGAACATGGCGCTTTCGGTGCCGGATACCGCTGGGGAGAAGAAGATGAGAACCAAGCAGGAGACAACACCGGTGTACATGGAGGCCACGGCACCCGCGGTGTTGAAGCGGCGCCAGTACAGCGAGTACAGGATGGTCGGCAGGTTAGCCGATGCCGCCACTGCGAAGGCCAGGGAGACCAGGAAGGCCACGTTCTGGGTCATCGCCAAGATGCCCAAGATGATGGAGACAATACCCAGGACCACCACGGTGGCCTGCGAGACGCGCACCTGCTCTGCCTCGGTGGACTCACCGTTACGGATCACCGCGTGGTAGATATCGTGAGCAATGGAGGCGGAGGCGGTAATCGCCAGGCCCGCCACCACGGCGAGCACGGTAGCAAAGGCCACGGCGGAAATAATGGCCATGAAGATGGAGCCACCGATTTCCAGTGCCAGCAGCGGTGCCGCGGCGTTCGCGCCACCCGGTGCGTTCAGGATGCGGTCCGGACCAACCAGTGCGGCTGCACCGTAGCCCAGGATCAGGGTCATCAGGTAGAAAGCACCGATGATAACGATGGCCCAGGTCACGGAGCGGCGAGCCTCAACGGCGGTCGGCACAGTGTAGAAGCGCATCAGCACGTGTGGCAAGCCGCCCACGCCCAGCACGAGGGACATACCCAAGGAGATGAAGTCCAACTTAGCGGCGGTAGAGCCACCGTACTTCAGGCCCGGCTCCATGATTTCCTTGGCCTCATAGCCCTTTTCATGGAGGTAATCGGAGGACGCGTGCATATCAACCGCGGTGCTGAACATGTTGCTGAAGCCACCGCGCAGGGAGATAAACACCATGATGCACATGATGACCACACCGGTCACCAGCAGGACGGCCTTAATCATTTGCACGTAGGTAGTACCCTTCATGCCGCCGACCAAGACGTAGAGGATCATCAGCACGCCGACGATGCCGACGACGACTGCCTGCCACTTGAAGTCATGAATGTTCAGCAGCACGGCCACCAGCGAACCGGCGCCGGCCATCTGGGCGATGAGGTAGAAGAGCGTCACGAAGAGCGTGGCGATGGACGCGGCCACGCGCACCGGCTTTTGCTTCAGGCGGAAGGACAAAACGTCTGCCATGGTAAAGCGGCCCACGTTACGCATCGGCTCGGCCACGAGCATCAGGGCCACGAGCCAGGCGACGAAGAAGCCAACGGAGTACAAGAATCCGTCGTAGCCGTTCAGCGCCACCGCACCGACGATACCGAGGAAGGACGCTGCTGAAAGGTAGTCACCGGAAATGGCCAAGCCATTCTGGCGGCCGGAGAACGAGCCACCACCGGTATAGAAGTCAGACGCCTTCTTCGTGGACTTGCCGGCGCGCAACACGACGGCCATGGTAACCACGAGGAAGATGCCGAAGATGGAGATATTCAGAATCGGGTTACCGGCAGAAGTTTCTTGTGCAAGGTAAGTGGTAGTCATTTACTTGGCCTCCAACTTCTCGCGAATAGCAACCGATTTAGGCTGAATATTCTTATTGGCGTATTTCACGTAAATCCAGGTAATGATGAACGTGGTCAGGAACTGGGCCAGGCCGAAGACGAGGCCGACGTTCCAGCCGCCATCGCCAAGCTCAATGGCCATAAAATCAGGCGCAAACACGGCGGTGAGCACGTAGACGATGTACCACACGAAAAACGCGACGGTCATGGGAAAGGTGAAACTACGATAAGCGCTGCGCAGCTCGCCAAACTCTTCGCTATCGCGCATTTCTATGTAGTCGGCTGCCGTAAGCTCACGGCGCTCGACTGGAGCAGTTGTATCACTCATAGAAGGGTTGTCTCCTTGGGCGAGAGAGGTTCTGTACAAACGAGGCGCAATGTGTTGTTCATCACTACCCGCGTTGCTATGTAAGATACAGAACAATCTTTGCAAAGCAGTAAATATTGCCAATATGCCTCACAAAAACTCCCCCCTTTTAGCCCGATAGGTTCCGGTGAACTGGGCTAATATTCTTTGCAAATCACCCCCTCCACCCCAGAGTTAACGTGTTCGCAAATTTTGTTAACCAGACATTAACTAATGAGTAAAGGCAGCGCGAAAGGAACCACCTATCAGCGAGGTGAGTGCCTTAACCAGCACGTACTTCCCACTCAGCCATCCTGCACAGCAAAAGCCACCGACGACGCCGTCGCCGGTGGCCCCTTAACCCGAGGTGTGTTCTTAGCCCTCCGCGCCCGGGAATTCGCGGGGATCGTTAAACATGCGGCCGAAGCCTTCTTGACCTTCCAAGGAGTCAATAGCCGCGATTTCATCCTTGCCCAGCTCTAGCTCCGCGGCGGCCAGGTTCTCCTTGAGACGCTCGCTGCGGGCGGACTTCGGAATAACGGAAATGCCCTTAGCCATCAGGTACGCCAGTACCACCTGACCTTCGGTAGCCTGATACGTAGCGGCAATCTTTTCAATCTCCGGGTTATTAAGCACCACGCCGCGCGCCAGCGGAGACCACGCCTCGGTCACGATGCCGTGCTTGTGGTGAAATTCGCGCAGCTCCGGCTGGGTAAAGCCAGGGTGCAGCTCTACTTGGTTGAGAACCGGGGTAATGCCGGTCTTCTCAATGAGGTCCTCGAGGACCTCCTCGTAGAAGTTAGCGACACCGATGGAAGCGATCTGGCCCATCCCCTGTAGGCGGGCAATGGATTCAAAGGTCTCCACGTACAGCCCACCCTGTGGCCATGGCCAGTGGATGAGGTACAGGTCCAAGTAATCCAGCTTCAGCTTCTCCATGGACTCTTGGAAGGCCTGTTCCGCCTTCTGCGCGCCGTGGTGGGAGTGCCAGACCTTGGAGGTAATAAACAGGTCCTCGCGGGTGACGTCGCCCGCGTCAATGGCTTGGTTCAGCGCGGTACCCAATGCCTCTTCGTTCTTATACAGCGTTGCCGTATCAAAGTGGCGGTAGCCCAGGTCAATGGCTTCGCGGACTACGCGAATGCATTCATCTTCATTGAGCTTGTAGGTGCCCAAACCCAGCTGGGGCATCTCACGGTCATCATTGAAGGAAATATGTGGCACAGTCATAGTTCCCATTGTGCCCCAGTTTGCCGTCTCATGCGGCCCCTTGCGGGAACTGACTGCCCAGCACAGCGAAAAACCGGCTCCCCTTAAGGGAAGCCGGTTCAACGATTTTTAGCGCAGTTTAGTCAGCGCGGATGAGGTCAATGATAAAGACCAAGGTGCGGCCGGACAGCGGGTGCGCACCGCCGGCTGGGCCATAGGCCTTTTCCGGCGGGATGATGAGTTGACGGCGACCGCCTACCTTCATTCCCGGGATGCCCTCTTGCCAGCCGGCAATGAGACCGGTCAGTGGGAACTCGATGGACTGACCACGGTCCCACGAGGAATCGAATTCTTGGTTGGTCTCATATTCGGCACCAACGTAGTGGACCTCCACTACGCCACCAGGCTGAGCTTCAGCGCCATCGCCTACGACGATGTCCTCGATGACGAGGTCGGTCGGCGCTGGGCCAGACTGGGCTTCAATAACAGGTTTATCCATGGGGATTAGTCTCCTTGGGAAATCTAGTTTGTTCGTGCGGTCGCAATGAAACCGAACCGAGCTGCACCAATTATAGTGCTCAAGCCCGATTCGGTTGAATTGGGGCGACCAAAAGCGCTAATTAGCGCTCGCTGCGAGGGGTAACCTTGCGCAGGGTTTCACCGGTGTAAATCTGGCGAGGACGGTTAATCTTGGAGTTCATCTCCAGCTGCTCGCGGTACTGAGCAATCCAGCCCGGCAGGCGGCCGATGGCGAAGAGGACGGTGAAGAAGTCCGTCGGGAAGCCCATGGCGCGGTAGATGAGGCCGGTGTAGAAGTCCACGTTCGGGTAGAGCTTGCGGGAGACGAAGTAGTCATCATTCAACGCAATCTCTTCCAGCTTCATGGCCAAGTCCAGCATCGGGTCGCCGCCCAAGTGATCGATGATCTCGTGTGCGGTTTCCTTGACGATGGCCGCGCGTGGGTCGTAGTTCTTGTACACGCGGTGGCCGAAGCCCATCAGGCGAACGCCCTTTTCCTTGTTCTTCACGCGGTTCATGAAGTCGGTAGCGTCGCCGCCGTTGTTCTTCTCGATGTCCTCGAGCATCTCCAGCACGGCCTGGTTAGCGCCGCCGTGCAGCGGGCCGGACAGGGCGTTGATGCCGCCGGCGATGGAGACGAACATGTTGGCCTGTGCGGAACCAATCATGCGGACGGTGGAGGTGGAGCAGTTCTGCTCGTGGTCAGCGTGCAGGATGAGCAGCTTGTCCAGTGCCTTGGAGACAACCGGGTCAACCTCGTACTCCTCGGTGGGGTAACCGAACATCATGCGCAGGAAGTTCTCGCGCGCGTTCAGGTTGTTATCCGGGTACATATAAGGCTTGCCCTGGGATGCGCGGTAAGCGTAAGCGGCCAACATCGGCACCTTAGCCAGCAGGCGAACGGTGGCCTTGTCCAGCTGTTCCTCATCCAGTGGGTCCAGCTGATCCTGGTAGTAGCTGGAGAGAATGTTCACGGAGGAAGCAAGCACGGCCATCGGGTGGGCATCGCGCGGGAAGATGTTGAACTGGGCCTTAAAGTCCTCGTCCAAGAGGGTGTGGTGGCGGATGGCGTTATTGAACTGCGATAGTTCCTGCTCATCCGGCAGGTGGCCCTTGATCAGCAGGTAGGAAACCTCATTGAAGGTGGCGTTATTTGCCAATTCAGCAATATCGTAGCCACGGTAACGAAGGATGCCCTCCTCACCGTTAATAAAGGTAATCTTGGACTCGGTGGAGCCGGTGGAGGTGTAGCCGGGGTCGAAGGTAACAAGCCCGGTTTCCTTGCGGAGCTTGGAGATATCGAAGCCGGAATCGCCCTCAGTGGACTGCTTGATATCCATCTCGTACTCGTTACCAGCGTGCTTGAGTACTACCTTGTTTTCTTCAGTAGACACGGAATTTCCTTTCCCTGTTAAAGAGTTCTTTAAAGGCGCCAACTTACGCCGTGAGCCTTTGACCTATTCACACTCTAGCAAACTTTGTGATACTGCCAACAAGTTTATGGACATCAAAATACCTGCCATCCAACCGGAACTGTTCTACACTAGCGGCATGAGTACTCCAGAAATCACACTGCCAGCAGATCTCTTGCCTTCCGATGGCCGCTTTGGCTGCGGCCCCTCCAAGGTACGCCCCGCCCAGATCGAGGCTATTGACCCCGCTATCGTGGGCACCTCGCACCGCCAGCCGGCGGTGAAAAACCTCGTCGGTTCCGTGCGCGAGGGCTTAAGCGATCTCTTCTCGCTTCCGGAGGGATACGAAATTGTCCTGTCCTTGGGCGGCGCCACCGCTTTTTGGGATGCGGCTACCTTCGGCCTCATCGAGCGCCAGTCGGCCCACCTTACCTTTGGTGAGTTCTCCACCAAGTTTGCCAAGGCCTCTTCCAAGGCTCCATGGCTCGATGCCCCGGCCCTGACAGAATCCCCTGCCGGCACCGCCCCGGATCCGCGCGAGCTTGCGGCCGATGCCGATGTCGCCGCCTGGGCCCACAATGAGACCTCGACCGGTGCGATGACGGAGGTCGTTCGCCCACACCCCCACAACGACCAGCAGCTCGTGCTTGTCGATGCCACCTCTGGCGCCGGCGGCCTTCCCGTCAATATTGCAGAGACCGACGTGTACTACTTCTCGCCGCAGAAGTGCTTCGCTTCCGACGGCGGCCTTTGGCTCGCCGCGATGTCCCCGGCGGCCTTAGAGCGCATCGAAAAGATCAACAACTCCGATCGCTTCATTCCGGAGTTTTTGAACCTGCAAACCGCGGTGAATAACTCCCGCAAGAACCAGACCTATAACACCCCGGCGATCGCCACCCTGCTCATGCTGGATAACCAGATTCAGTGGATGAATGACAACGGCGGGCTCGACGGCATGGTTAAGCGCACCACCGAGTCCTCCTCCACGCTGTACAACTGGGCCGAATCTCGCCCAGAGGCCACCCCGTTCGTCAGCGATCCGGCAGCGCGCTCCCTAGTCGTGGGCACCATCGACTTCGACGAATCCGTGGATGCCGCACAACTTGCCGCCACCCTGCGCGCCAACGGCATCCTCGATGTCGAGCCGTACCGCAAGCTCGGCCGCAACCAGCTGCGCGTGGGCATGTTCCCGGCGATTGAGCCTGGGGACATCGCCAAGCTCACGCAGTGCATCGACTACGTGCTGGATGCCAACTAAGTCATCAACATACCCCGCCGCCTCGCATGGCGCGGGGCCTTTTCGCGTTATAGTTGACTGCATCACAGATCCGTCCTTCCGTCGATAGGCAAAGGAGCGCCACACTATGCGCGAGCTGTTTCTCGTTGACAGCGAATCGAGCGAAGACTCATTGGTGCTACGCACCGAAGAAGGCGAAGAGTTTTCCCTTCCCATCACCGATGAGCTGCGTTCCGCCCTCACGCCCGCCGCTAGCAAGCCGGAGCCGCCGAAGCTAGCGCCGATGCCCAAGCCCTCCCACGAAGAGGAAGAAAAGCAGATCCGGCCGGCAGAGATCCAAAACCGCATCCGTGCCGGTGCCTCCACCGCGGAACTCGCGGAAGAGATGCACGTGGATGAATCGCGCATCGAGCCCTTCGCCTACCCGGTCATGCTGGAGCGCAACCGCATTTCTGAGGTGGCCAAGCAGGCCCACCCGGTGCGCGAAGACGGCCCCGCCAAGCTCACCCTGTGGGAAGTACTGGCGAGCTCCTTTGCCGCCCGCGGCCACTCCCTCTCGGAGTCCACGTGGGATGCCTACCGCCACCAGGGCGAGCCGTGGGTTGTGCGCGTGACCTGGAAGGCTGGCCTTTCTGAAAACGAGGCGGAATGGACCTTCAAGCAGTCCATGTCCTCCCCCGCTACGGTCGAGGCCCGCAACTCGGTCGCGGCAGACCTTACGGACCCGGACTTCGTGCAGCCGGTGCGATCGCTGACTTCCCTGGGAAGCGGCCGCTACGACGAAGCCATTGACGGCGATCAGCCCGCCAATGTCACCGATATTTCCGGCTCCAGCGAGGAGACGGAAGAAGAGGAATTCCTGCAGAATCCTTCCTCCGAAGCCAAGCCCTCGAAGCGCCGCCGCAAGACCGTCACCCCACACTGGGAGGACGTGCTCTTGGGCGTTCGCTCCAATACCAAGCGCCCGAGGGACTAAACAGTGGACATCTCTCATGCCGTCCTCACGCTGTGGTACATCTCCAAGCCCGGCGCCGAAGAAGTTCTCAAGAGCGAGCCCAAGGCTGACCGCGGGTTCGGCCGCAAGTTCCTAGCCCAGCTCAACCCGAAATTCCCGGTCACCCCGATCGGGCAATTCCCCCTGAACCGCTCCGCGCAGACGGATCCGAATGAGTACTACATCGGCGGCTACCCGGGCATTACCGTGGTACAAACGGTCTGCGAGGGCGATTCCGTCCTGCTCTCCCAACTGCCGAACGACCTCTTAAACGCAGTCCCCGCCCAGCGGGTTATCGCGCTGGTTAGCAACGCGGACGAAGACTATGCAGGCTTCGCGCTGTGGGAAGGCGGCGAACTCAAGCGCTGCCTGTGCGCCACCCGCGACCGCCTCTACGAGGACACTGGCCTGCCCGAGCCCTTTGAGGCGCCGTTTTGGGCCGGCGAAAAGGACGAATCCCTCGGCGGCATTTCGCTGCCGTTTAGGCCCCACAGCATCATGGAGGCCGCCCAGGAACACTGGTTGGGCATCACCGTGGGGAGGGAAGGCCCAGACCTGGACGTCGTGGGCTATGCCGTGGACGGGCGCCCCGAACCCAAGATCGATCCGCCGAAGCCGAAGCAGCCGGTCAGCGAGTTCGCCGCCCAATCAGCGAATAGGCTGGGCCTGAACGATTATGACGACTACGAGGACCACGATGCCGAGCCGGATTCCACCGGCGATGAGATCCTTTCCACCGCCAAGCACCTCGGCTCGTTGATTAGCAACTGGCTGCGTCAGACGTTCAAATCGCTCAAGGAACGCTGGCGCTCATAAAAGGAAATGGCGGCCGCGGTCGCAACATTAAGGGAATCGGTACCAGGGGCCATCGGTATCCGCGCGCGGATATCAGTGGCCTTCATCGCGTGCTCGGTAAGCCCGGGGCCCTCCGCGCCTACCAGCATGGCCACTTTGTCCTGCCCGTGCATGGCCTCTGCTAGGTGCACCGCCTGGGGGTTGGGGGTTAAGGAAATGAGGGTAAAGGAGGCATCGGCAAGCGCCTGCAAGGAACGCTGCCACGTGGTGAAACCGCCCTCTAAATGCGCAAACGGCACGCGCAGCACGTGGCCCATGGATACGCGCACCGAGCGGCGATAGAGCGGATCCGCAGCACCCGAGCCGAGCAAGACAGCATCCACGTTCATGCCGGCCGCGTGGCGGAAAATGGCGCCGATATTTTCATGATCCCCCACGCCCTCCAGCACGGCGATGGTGCGGGCCTGCTCCAGGATCTCGCCCACCTCCGGCTCTGGGGCGCGGTCCGCTGCGGCAACCAAACCGCGGTGCATATCGAAGCCCGCGACCTCTGCAAGGGTCTCGCGCGAGACCTCGTAGACGGGGCACTCGGGCTCGCCATACTCGGCAAAGAAGGCCTCCAGCTTCTGGGGAAAGCCCACCAGGCAACGCATGGGGAACCGCGATTCCATAAGGCGGGCGGCCACCAAGGGGCCTTCTGCAATGACCAAACCCTCGCCAGATTTATCGGATTTATTGAGGTTCCGAATATCGTCCAGGCGAGGGTCACGGGGATCAGAAATATGCATGCCTTCCAGGCTAGCCGATGGCCTCCGAAATCGGATCGATGCCAAAGTAAATGACGAACAAGCCAGCAAGCAGCCACATGATCCAGTGCACCTGCTTGGCCTTACCAGCAAAGGTGGACATGAGCGCGAAGGTAATAAAGCCCACGCCAATGCCGTTAGCAATGGAATAGGTAAACGGCATGACCACGATGGTTAAAAAGGCCGGGATGGCCACTTCCATGCGGGTCCACGGGATATCCGTGAGCTGCGCGGCCATCATCACGCCGACGATGACCAGGACGGGCGCGGCGGCCTCGATGGGCACGATCTCATAGAGCGGGGTGAAAAACATCGCGGCGATAAACAGCAGGCCGGTCATGATATTGGCCAGGCCGGTGCGGGCACCGTCGGCAATGCCGGCAGAGGAATCCGCAAAGACGGTATTCGAGGACGCCGAGCCCAGACCTCCGGCCACCGCGCCGGCACCTTCCACGACCAGCGCCTTCTTCATACCCGGCAGGTTGCCGTTGTCATCCACGAGCTTGGCCTGCTTGCCCAGCCCGGTCATGGTGCCCATGGCATCAAAGAAGTTGGTCAGCAGCAGGGTGAAGATAAGCAGGACCGTGGAAATCACGCCGATATTGGCAAAGGCACCCACCAGGTTCACATCGCCCACGATGGAAAGATCCGGCAGGCCTCCCAGCGCCTCTGGGCTCTCCGGGGCGGCCATGCCCCAGTCCTCGGAGTCTGTGAGTGCCTGAACAATAAAGGCAATCACCGTGTTGAGGATGATGGCAATAAATAGCCCGCCCGGCACATTGCGGATGACCATGAAGGCACAAACAATAAGGCCGATGACGAAGACCACCGCCGGCCAGGTGGCAATCGAGCCATTAATGCCCAGCCCCACCGGCACGGTGGTCTGTGCGGCATCGGGCACGCGGGTAACAAACCCGCCGTCCACGAAACCGATCATCGCGATGAACATGCCAATGCCCACGCCCATCGCGGCCTTCATGGGCTGCGGGATGGCGTCAAATACCGCGGTGCGGAATCCGGACACGGCGAGCAGGACGATGATAAGGCCCTCGATTACCACGAGGCCCATGGCTTCTTGCCAGGTCAGCCCGCTGGTGGCGACCATGCTGACGGCGACGAAGGTATTCATGCCCAGGCCCGCGGCCATGGCGAAGGGGTACTTCGCAATCGCGCCGAAGGCAATGGACATCACGCCGGCGACCAGCGCCGTGGCGGCCGCAACCTGCGGCACGCCTAAGGTATAGCCCTCCGCGTCCGGGCTCGTGCCCAGGATCAGCGGGTTGAGCAAAATAATATATGCCATGGCGAAGAACGAGACCGTTCCCGCACGTAGCTCGGTTCCGATGGTGGAACCGCGTTCAGAAATGTGGAAATAGCGATCGAGAGTGGCTTTCACGCCGTGCCCTTTCACGTAGAGCGGTATTTTTACGCCCTAAGTGTGCTGCCTTAATCCTCAAAATCAAAATCTTGGTAAATGGGCTTTTCATCATCGAAGGCCGCGGCCGGCGCCTTCTCCTCGCTCACCCGCGTCTGCGAATGCGCACCGCAACCGTAGCGTGAATGTACAACGCGGCCATCGGCGGAATACTCGTTGGCGCATACCCCAAAGTTATCCATGAGCCGCATATAAAACGCGCACGTGCGGCACTGCAGGTGCGCCTTGGCCGCCATCTCCGAGGTTGGGCCATATTCTTCTTGCCAGCGATGCTTGGCATCCGCCAGCCCCTTGGCGGAAAGCTCATCTCCATTCAGGCGCTCATCATCGATGGCCGGCGGCATGAGGTCTCCCGGGCCCAAATCCCCCGGCAGCACGCGATCCTCATACGGCACCCACTCCGGGGCCTGCAGCGCCTCCCCGCCCGGCACCAGCGCCACCTCGTTGACGGTGACGTAGCGCGAGCCATCCGCGCACGCGAGCACGGCCTGCCATTCCCAGCCTGGGTAGCCCGGCATATCCGCCGCAAAGCGATGGGTGACAACGTTGCGGCCCATTCCGGCGACGCCCCTATGCTTGCCGATGCCCCCTTCCCCCACCTCTTCCAATGCCTCACGCGCAATGCGCACGGCGCGGGAATCGATCAACGGATTTGCTTTTCGCTTACTCACGCCCCTCATTATTCATGACGGCCAGCCAACAGTGGTACATATGGTGCATGTCGTTTCTCCGCCGCGCCGCGCTCATTGCCGTGCCCTGCTGCGCCTTGACCGCCTGTTCCTCTGATGATTCTGAAGCTTCCTCCCCCGAGCACCTATCAGTGGAAGTCCTCGATACCGCGCCGCTGCCAGAGAACTCCTTTACGCAAGGCCTAGAAGAAGACGGAGAGGGCAACCTCCTGCTCGGCACCGGGCAATGGGGCGAATCCAAGCTCATCCGCTTCTCCCCTGAGACCGGCGAGGTCCTGCAAGAACATGCCCTTGATGACTCGCTTTTTGGGGAGGGCATTACCCAATACGGTGATTCCATCTGGCAATTGACCTGGAAGCGCGGGCAATCCCTGCGCTATGACGGCGACTTCCAGCGCACCGACACCGCCACCTATGCCGGCGAGGGCTGGGGACTATGCGCCAACCAGGACGAGCTCATCATGTCCGATGGCACCTCTACCCTGCGGCACATGGATCCAGAGACCTTTGCGGAGCTCTTGACCACCGAGGTCACCCTCGATGGCTCGCCCGTGGAAGATCTCAATGAGCTGGAATGCGTGGACGGTGATGTCTACGCCAATGTGTGGGGCAGTGAAGATATCTACCGCATCGATCTCTCCTCTGGCGAGGTAACCGCGATAATTTCTACCGATGCCATCGATAAATCGAAATATACCGATCCCGATGACGTCTTAAACGGCATCGCACATATCGAGGGCACCGATGAATTCTGGCTTACCGGCAAGCGGTGGGATGAGCTCTACCGCGTTCGAGTAAAGTAATGGGCCATGGCAACCCGTAAGGAAGCAAGGAAAAAGTCGCTGCTGCAAATCCTCGCGCTCATCGTGGTCGTGGCGGTCATCGTCGCCTCCGTGGTGATCTTTCAGAGCTGGCGCAATTCGCGCCCGGGCCCAGAGCCGAGCGAGATTGCTATTACCGCCTCCGTGGGGGATAACACCAAGGAGGTCACGCCCTACCTCGTATGCGAGCCGGGAACCGATTGCCCCGAAGGCGATGTCCCCCAACTAACGGTGGGCGAGGATGACACCTTGCATCTGGAAATCCCCGGGGAGATTTCTAATCATGAATGGAAGGTACTGTCCATTTATGATGACCCCGCCGCCAATGACGAAACCACTCATGGTGCGAATGAAACGACCGAGGTAGATATCCCCGGGTCGGTAGATCCCATCGAGGCATCGACTGGCGAGCGCCCCCGGCTCATGGTGGTGGAGGTTTCTTCCCTCATGATTGGCACCGACGACGATGGCGAAGAAACCCCCCTCGCCACCGTGTGGTCCCTATCCACCATGGATGATTAACTATCTAAATCCTTCGCAATTGCGCGGAGGATTTCTGCTACTTGGCGCCCGGTCTTGCGCTCGGGGTAGCGCCCCGAGTTCAGCACCGGCTGCACCTGGGATTCCAGCAGGGTCATGACATCAGAGACCATGCTGCCGAGCTCTTCCGGCTTGCGCGACGGCGTGCGGCGGCGCGGCTTATCCAGCACGCGCACCCGCAGCGCCTGCGGCCCGCGGCGCCCCGCCGCGAAATCGAATTCGATGCGCTGGCCCGGAAAGATTTCTTCTACTCCCTTGGGCAGGACATTCCGGCCGACGTAGACGTCTTCATCGCCCGGGTTGCTAACGAAACCGAAACCTTTCTCGGCGTCATACCACTTCACTTTGCCAATGGGCATAGGTATCCACCTCTTCTCTTGGGTAAAGTCTTAAGTTTAGCTGGAAGTTATACAGAACAGAAGTTCCACGTGTCGTGTGATATAGTCCACAACACCGCAATTACCTGCGGAAATATTACAGACGGAACCACAATAGTCTCAATTCTTTCCCATTTAGTGCCCAGAACGTGACTATTTCGTTATAAACCGCTACGCTGGCCCCCAGTGTCGCCGCAAAGAAGGTTTCCCCGCCCATCCTTTCTTCTAGGCGCAAATCATTTCCACGAAAACGGGCACCACGGAAAGGACTACTTTTATGGGACGCCACTCCGCTAAGACTAACCACTTTGCCGCTAAGTTCACCGCAGGCACCGTTGCCTTGGGTGCAGCCGCCGCCATCATGGCACCGAACGCCGCTGCCGCCCCTGACTCCGACTGGGATCGCCTCGCACAGTGTGAGTCCGGCGGCGACTGGCACATCAACACCGGCAATGGCTACCACGGCGGCCTGCAGTTCAACGCGCAGACTTGGCAGGCATACGGCGGCGGTGAATTCGCCCCTACTGCTAACCAGGCAACCCGCGAGCAGCAGATTGTCATCGCTGAGCGCACCCTGGCTAACCAGGGCTGGGGCGCATGGCCCGCATGCTCGGCCTCCCTCGGCCTGAACTCCGCGCCGACCGAGCGCACCGCTCCTTCCGCACCCGCTGAGGCACCGCAGCCAGTGCAGCAGGCAGTAGAAAACAAGTCCGATGAGCTCGCCGTAGACGCCGTCTACAACCTCATCAAGGACACCGCTAACGCTTATGGCCTGCAGCTGCCGGCGCAGTTCACCGACTTCTACCACGCCAACCGCCACGACTTTGATGCGTTCTACTCCGCAAACCGCAACGTCATCGACCCGGTTGCACAGCTGGTTGAGAACTTCAGCCGCTAACAAGCGCATAAAAATTCCCCTTGCCTTTCACGGCAAGGGGAATTTTTTAGCGGTTGATGCGGGTATAAGGATGAACGTAGTTCAACTTCTCTGCCGGCATCGGCAGCACCAAGTCATCGCCGTAGGGGCTGGAAGCACCAGCAAAAGGCGCAGAAATTTCCGTAATTGCATGCTCGCGGTGTTCATTGTCCGGCCACGCCGGGGAAACAAAGCCATTCTTTTCATTCGACATAGCTTTATTATTTCAAACCTCGGGCAAAAACGTAACTCAATCGGGCGCTAAAATTGTGATTTATCATGACTCAGTCCTCCCACCTCCCGCATTTTCGCACCTGGCTTAATTCCCTTTCAGAAGAGGAACTGGCCACCATCCTTCGCCACCGCCCCGACGTTTTAACCCCGCTGCCGCCCTCCATCGCGGCACTGGCCACGCGGCTCCTCTTGCGCACCTCCATCGCCCAAGCGCTAGCGGAGTGTAACGCGCAGCAGTTGGCGGAGCTGGAGGACATCGCCAAGCGCGGCGGCGAGCTTGCAGAGGTAGAAGACCACAATCCCGCCATAACCCGCGAACTCAAGGACCGCGGCCTCGCCTTCGGCGCGGTGCAGATTCCGCCGGAGGTCATGCCCGCGCTGCCCACCGGCTGGTCGCTGCTTAATCAGCTCGAGGTATCGCCCGCGACAATCGATGCCCTTGCTGAAGACGAACGCCACGTCCTTGCCACCCTGGCGCGCTCCAATGGCATCGGTACCACCCGCGAGACCAATCCGTCCCACCCCGTGCCGCGGCTGATTGCGAAGCAGCTTTTGCAGCGCGTCGACTCCCAGACCGTTCGCCTCCCGCGCGAGGTGCACCGCGCCATGAAGGGGCACACCGTCCCGCACATTCCCACCGAGCCCTCCGCGCGGCGCGGCGAGCCCACCGCTGACCGCAAGGCCGATGACGCCGGCACCGCCGCGGGCCTGTCCGTGGTGCGCGGCATGCAACAGCTGATTTCTGCCCTCGGCGCCCGGCCGATCGAGCTGCTCAAGGATAAGACCGTCGGCGTGCGCCCCCTTGCCCAGCTCAGCAAGCAGCTGGACATCGCGGAACTAGAACTGCGCCGCCTGATTACGCTTGGTCTATCTGCGCGGCTTATCAACCGCGGCGAACCATCCGGGTACGAGGGAAACTTCCTTGCGCCCACCGACTCCGCCCAAGAGTGGCTCGATGCAGGACTAGCCGCCCAGTGGCGAGTGCTCCTCGCGGCCTGGGAACATTCTCCGTGGACCCCGTGGGAATCGGGCCGGGTGCTCGCTGCCAGCACCGATCGCCTGCCCAAGTTCCGCCGGCATATCCTCGATGTGTATCTCCACTCCGCAGAACCGCTTTCCGCAGCGGAATTTCAAGCGGATCTGCATTTTTCCTTTCCCCTTTTTGCAACGCACACCTCCCCAGAGACCATCGAGGAGCTGCACCGCGAGGCCGAATGGATCGGTGCCATCGCGCTCGGGCGAGCCACCAGCGTGCTTATCGATGGCTTCGATGCCGCCGATTCCCTCACCCCCGACACCATCGATTATTTCCTGGTCCAGGCGGATATGACCGTGCTCGTGCCAGGCCCCCTCGAGCCCGCGGCCCACCACACCCTGGAGTCCCTCGCGGACTTGGAATCACCTGGACTCGCCAGCGTCTACCGGATTAGCGATGCCTCTCTTCGCCGCGGCCTGGACCGCGGGATGACGGGCACTGAAATCCGCGATTTCTTCGCCGCGCATGGCGATGTCCCGCATACATTGGAGTTCCACATCGAGGACATCGCCAAGCGCCACGGCACCTTGCGCTCTGGGCCTGCCCTGTCCTACCTGCGCAGCGAGGACCCAGCCCTCTTGCAGATCGCCGCGAAGGCCGCCCCGCTGCGCCTGCTGGCCCCCACGGTCGCGATTTCCCAGCTGCGCGTCAGCGAGCTGTTGGAGCGCCTGCGCGAAAACGGCCTTTCCCCCGCTGCCGAGGACGAAAACGGCGCTAGCCTGTCCATCGCGCCCGAGCCCGCAACGCTTCCCACACCCAGCCCTCGCGCCCAGGCCGCGCCGCCGGATATCGCGCGTGCGCTGCGCAACCTCACCACCGGCGAGGCCCCGAGCCTGCCCAACCTGGATCTGGTCCACGCCGCCGCGCGCACCGCACGCCCCATCACCATTGGCTACGCCGATAAAAATGGCAATACCAAGACCCGCACCGTCACCCCACTGACCGTCGCCGGTGGCCAAATCGATGCCCGCGCCGCCGATGGCTCCACCATCCGGTTTCCCTTGCACCGCATCACCTCCGTTACCCTAGACGCATGAACGGACCACTGATTGTGCAGTCGGACAAGACCGTCTTGCTGGAAGTCGATCATCCAGATTCCGCCGCTGCACGCACCGCCCTCGCACCGTTCGCGGAGCTGGAACGCGCCCCCGAACACGTACATACCTACCGCATTACTTCCCTGGCGCTATGGAATGCCCGCGCCGCCGGACACGACGCCGAGCAGGTCGTCGATGTCCTAGAAACCTACTCCCGGTTCCCGGTCCCGCAATCGCTGCTTGTCGATGTCGCCGAGACCATGTCACGCTACGGCCGAGTCCGCCTCCACGCCCACCCCGCCCACGGGCTCATCCTCGAGTCGGAAGAGCCCGCCATCCTTACCGAGCTCTCCCGGGGCAAAGTAGGAAAACTGCTTGGTGCGCGCATCGATGACAACACCATCGCCGTCGCGCCCTCCGAGCGCGGCCGCCTCAAGCAGGAACTCCTCAAAGCCGGCTGGCCCGCCGAAGACCTCGCCGGCTACATCGACGGTGAATCCCACCCCATCGCGCTGAACGAGGATGGCTGGCACCTGCGTGATTACCAGGAATACGCCACCGACGCCTTCTGGTCCGGCGGGTCTGGCGTCGTCGTGCTGCCCTGCGGTGCCGGCAAAACCATCGTCGGTGCCGCCGCCATGGCAAAGGCGCAATCCACCACCCTCATCTTGGTTACCAATACCGTCGCCGGCCGCCAGTGGCGCGACGAACTCCTGCGCCGCACCACGCTTTCTCCAAACGATATCGGCGAATACTCCGGCGAGAAGAAGGAAATCAAGCCGATTACCATCGCCACCTATCAAGTGGTCACGCGGAAAACCAAGGGTGAATACCGCGCCCTCGAGCTCTTCGATTCCCGCGACTGGGGCCTTATTATCTACGACGAAGTACACCTGCTGCCCGCACCCGTATTCCGCATGACCTCGGACCTGCAATCGCGGCGCCGGCTAGGGCTTACCGCCACCCTCGTGCGCGAGGATGGCAGGGAGGGCGATGTCTTCTCCCTCATCGGCCCGAAGCGCTACGATGCGCCGTGGAAAGAGCTGGAAATGGCCGGCTACATCGCCACCGCGGAGTGCATCGAGGTCCGCGTGGATATGGATCCGGAAGAACGCATGCTCTATGCCACCGCGCAGCCGCGCGACCGCTACCGCATCGCCGCACAAGCCTCGGCTAAGCTCCGCGCCGTCGATAAGATCCTTGCTTCCCACGACCAGCAAGCGCTCATCATCGGCGGATACGTGGACCAACTGCGCGAATTAGGCGCGCACCTCGATGCCCCCGTCATCGATGGCACCACTTCTACCGCCAAGCGCGAAAAGCTCTTCCAGCAATTCCGCGAGGGCGAGCTATCCATCCTCGTCGTATCCAAAGTGGCCAATTTCTCCATCGATCTGCCGGAAGCAGCACTGGCCATCCAGGTCTCCGGCACCTTTGGTTCCCGCCAAGAGGAAGCACAACGCCTCGGCCGCCTGCTGCGCCCGAAGGAAACCGAGGCGCTCTTTTATACGCTAGTCACCCGCGACAGCCTAGATGCGGACTACGCTATGCACCGCCAACGCTTCCTCGCCGAGCAAGGATATGCCTACCGGCTCATGGACGCAGTAGACTTAGGCCAATGAAGATCTTTAAGTTCGACGTTGACGAGTCCTTTGCCAAGGCCAATAACGAGTTATTGCGTGATTCCAACCGGCTTCGCGTATCCGGGCTTATCTTCGGCCTCATCCTGATCATCGCCGGCGCCGCCGTCTGGTGGAGCTTTTCCTGGGGAATCACCTTGGGCTTAGGGCTCATCCTCTTTGGCATCGTCGTTGCCATCGTCGGCGTCGCCGCCGCAAGCAAGGTAGGAACGGCCCAATCCCTCTATGATTCTTATCCGCTCGCTCCCGCCGTCATCGCACAGGTCAACGAGCGGGACATGATCCTTCTTGCCTTGGTGAATACCAATGTGGATCCGTCCCTTCCCCCACGCTGGGGCGCGTGCCTGCGCACGGTAACCTCCATTCCCGGCGTCCAACGCACCGTGGGCACCAAGGTGCCTGTCGCCGCTGTGTCCGGCCAGCGTTCTACTTCCGATAAGGAGCATTGGCAGCAAATCTCCCCCATGCCCATTGCTTGGGGAACCCCCGATGCTGAAACCGTCACCATCGCCCGCAAATCCATCCCCCAGGAACAATGGCAGCGCCTAGAGCGCGCCCGAAAGCGGCTTTCCGATGTCAAATCCACCCGCTATGACCTGCTCGTCCTCTAGTCAGGACTCTCAAGCACCAGATTGTTTCTGGTGCTTTTTCTTTTACCTTTGCCAAATGGTTAAAGGTAAATATTGCGTCGATGTCCTACATCGATGACGTTGACGACCACCGTTTCATCGAGGATGGAAACAATCACTCGATAAGCCTCTACTCTCCACCGCCACAATCCAGACTTGTCCGCGACGAGCCCCTTACCGCGCACACGAGGATCGTCTAACTCTGCTACCTCACGAAGGAACTTACTGATTTGTTTCTGTACCGGTTTGTCGAGCTTCCGGAACGCCTTCGCCGCACGCGGGGTGAACTCAATCGACCAAGCCACACTCGTCCTCTAAATCCTGCAAAGAGATCGTGTCCAATTCTCCGCGTCGGGCTGCTTCGGATTCGGCTTCGAGCGCATACACATACTCAAGTTCATCTAGGTAGGAATCTAGGGCCTTGCGAAGATAGAAGGCTCCAGTCCGCCCAGTCCGCGAAGCAAGCGCATCTAGGCGCTCTTTCTGCTTCGCGTTAACGCGCAAACTAATTACTGACTCGCTCATGTAAACATGTTTACAACAAGTAAAGCGATTTGTACACCACCCCATGAGCATTGCCCGCGGTTTGCTGTAGTCACGTTGTAATGCTGACTTCCTGCACACTCATAGTCACGAATTTTGCGTTTTCTCAGTAACCAAATCAAGCGATAAGGGAAACCTCGTCCAGTCGCCTTAAAATGACATGCCGTTCGGCGTAGCGACGGCGCAGGCCTGTCAAAAACACGTTGAAGTCCACATCCCAGGGATCCCCAAGTTCCGCCGACTTTTCTCTCATGGTCTGCAGCAGCTCGATGCCCATGTCGCGACCAACCTTAGTCGAATCTAGGTAAGTTGCGACATCGTCGCGAACGAAGGGAAGAGCCTGAGCCGGGAGGTCATCGAGGAATCGTTGCGCCATTGACTGCTCCATTCCCGCCTTTATGACGGTTCTCCAGGCAAGTCCAGGGTCTTCAAGGCACAAGTGCTGGAACATCGCTAAGTCCCACGGCTTCGCCGCCAACGTGTCTTGTATATGCGCCGCAGATTTCGCCTTGTCGGTGCCCGCAGCATAGAGTTGTTGAGCGAACGACAGTTCTGGATATGTGTCGAATACACTGCGAGCCACGCGCTCCGAGTGTTCGGGAAAATGCTCCTTAGCAAGTACGGCCCAACCCGAGGCTATATTTCGAGTTTCCTCTACGGCGCACTCGTTAACCGCCTTCTCGGACCAATCGAAAGCAAGATCATAGCGGCCGATGTCACAAAGGCCGGCAATGATCTCCTCATAGCGCGACGTCGCACTTCCCTTGAGACCATGGGTACGAAGGACGGCCTCACTAGTTCCTTCTAGTACCGCTAGCCGACGCCCCACGTATCCACTACCTTGCTCCGCCGTATTCCACGAACGGATGCGAGCCACCCCCTCTTCACCAAAGGCAGGTGCCAAATAGACTGGGTCGAGGTCGATTTCTTCCGCTGGGAGAATCTCATTCATTCGTATAAACCAGCCAGCCAAAGCACAACCAGAATAACTAGCTTGCTGTGCCGCGGAAGGAACTACCCGCGCCAAGACTTCGCCGGCATACCTTACGGCATGGGCATAATCATTCACCCTGGGGATAGTCTTGAGAATCTCTTCTACAGCGTCTAGAGAAACAAGCACAATATCGGACGGACTCGGCGGCACAATCCCGAGAAGTTGTGCAGGATCCTCCACTGCTTGTTCTAATAGCTCAGCAGCTTCAAATATGCGGTCGCTGTAATACACTCCGCGTTCACCCTTGTACAGATCAGGGTCATTGGTCCGAACGAGATCGGTCACCGCCTGTGCAAGAGTCCTCATAGGCTACATTATAGAAAACTATGGGATCACGAAGAAGAGGGGCAAGCACACCTTTGGAATCGGTGTCCTTGCCCCTCTCGGTACGAGCTTTATTTTGTTGTTGTTTGTTGTTTGGTGTCGGCGGTGACTTACTCTCCCA